>DASQVU010000375.1:0-11157 GCA_035640615.1 Pseudonocardiaceae bacterium | reverse complement strand
CTGCCCGTTGTCGACGACGATGATCGACTGGTGGGAGTACTCACCGAAGCTGATGTGGTGCGCGGACGGATCCCACCCGATCCGCTCCGCGGCGCATGGCACGGCAGCCAGGGCGGACCGCACCCCCGGCGACCGTCGGCGAGGTCATGAGCAGTCCCCCGCTAACCACCGACCCGTACACCGATGCCCCGGAAACTCGCGACCATGATGCTCGACCCTGGCCTGCGCAGCATCCCTGTCATCGATGAGGATCGGCTGGTCGGCATCATCACGCGCCGGGATTTGGTTCACACCATCACCCGGGCTGATGCGCTGATCGCAGCGGATGTCCGCAAGCGGCTGGGCGCATACGGCCTCCCAGATCGGTGGACAATGCACGCCGACCACGACACCGTGACCATCACCGACCAGTTCGCCGATCCGACCGACCACCACGTCGCTCTCGTCCTCGCGCAAGCCGTCCCCGGCGTGCTGCACGCGGAGGTCGTATGTTCGTCATCCACGCTGCGGGAGAGCAGCCTGTGAGAGCGTGGCGGGGAAACAGCCGGGACCAACAATGGCAGGCGGTACCGGTGTCAGGAAGGATTGTTGCCAGACACCGGTCGGGGCTGCGGTAAACCTTGCCGATGGCCTCTAGGCACATCGCGCTTATCCTCAACCCCCTGTCAGGTTCGGGCATGCAGCAGCCCACCGTCCGTCGCGCCGCTTGGGCCCGGCAGATCGATGTCCGTGAGGTGCGTGCGGGTTACCGGGCGGAGGCCCTTGCGCGGGACGCAGTGGACAAGGGGGCTCAGGTGCTCATCGCCGCAGGAGGAGACGGGACGGTAAGCGCCGTTGCGGGGGTGGCAGTCGAGCACGACGTCCCCCTGGTCGTGGTTCCCTGCGGCACCCGTAACCACTTTGCCAAGGATTGCGGGACGGACATTACTGACCCGGCAGGCGAGCTCGCCGCCGTCGAGGACGGTGTCGAGCTCCGGGTCGATGTCGGGATGGTCAACGGCCAGGTGTTTCTGGACAACGTCTCGGTCGGCTTCTATGCCGCGATGGTGCGTGATCCGGACTATCGCCGGCGCCGGGTACGTGTCGCGGCGCGGTACGCCCGGCGTGCTCTCCTAGGGGGTGGACGTCGCGCGTCGCTGTGCATGCCGGTGCCTCGGGGGGTGGTGGCCCCGGAGCAGCTGCTGGTAGCTCTCGTGTCCAACAACGCGTACTTCCCGGGCGTTGCGCCCGGTCCGGCGCTGCGTCCGCGTCTTGATGAAGGCATGTTGTGGGTGTACCTGATGGGCCTGCCCGGTGCGCGCCGTCCGCTGGCGGCCAGGGTGGTGCGCGGCACGGGTCGGCTCATCAGCGGTCGTGCGTTGGTGGCCGCATGGCCTACCTCGAAGCAGATCATGACAACCGACACCCCCTCGATCCCCGTGGGGGTCGACGGTGAGCCCGCCGAACTCCAGACCCCGCTCGAGTTCGCAGTTTGTCCCCGCGCGTTGCGGCTGCTGCAACCGTCTCGGAACGAGCCGGTGGATCGGCGGTTCTCCCTCCGGTGGTGATATCGACGAACGCGGGCACCTGGTGGTCTCGGCGTAGCCGCGTGCGCTCTCCGGATTGCCGTACGTTTTGGCGGTTATGGGCGTGTGTTGCCCGGTTCCTCGGGCAGCCGCCTGGTGCTGGTGATCTGGCGTGCTACATCCTGTAGGTCACGGTGCAACCGCTGACTGGCGGTGTGCAACATCGTGAATGCGTCCTCGGCGGTGCGCTGTTCGGTCGCCATGAGAATGCCGATGGCAACACCGATTTCCCGGTGCACGTTGGCGGCGCGTTCCGGGTGGACCTCGTCGTCGAGTTGCTGGGTGATCAAGGTTAACGAGCAGTAGGCGGCAAAAATGGCCCCGATGGCGGCGGCGACCTCATCGAAAGCGTGCGGCCAGGTTGAATAGAAGCTCAGCGCGGCTCGACGGTGCCGTCCCAGATACAGCCGGTAGTTGATCATGCTGCGTACGTTGGCAGCCTCGACAGCCCTGCTGCCGAACTGCGGCCAGCGGGGATCGTCGGCCAGATCATCGACGCGGACGTAATCGTCGGTCACCAGAACGTCCAATGACGGGCCCTGGCCGGCGTCGAACTGCACCGCATCCACGTGGTCGGGCACCGCGTCGGTGCTGGCCAGCGTCCGCGGCCGGTCGGCTTCGATCACCACCACGGCCGCGTGCCGGCATCCCGGCATCACCCTGGCCGCGATGTCCACGATCCGCTGCGGACTCAGCTGGGCGTGACCCCCATCCAGCAGCACCTCGACGAGGCCAGTGAACGCGGCGGCCAGTTCGGCCAACGCCGAGGCAATCTCCGCCCGCTCCTCATCTTCCACTAGCCCACACCCCCAAGCTTGTGTCCGCGGATGCGCGATGGGGCATCACCAGCAATCCACGACCGCGCCCGCCCGCCGATCACCTGGTGCGCGGCCCGCGGACGCGGGCGGATCCTTGCGGCCATGGCTCTACCACGGTCCGGTCCTGAGCAAACGAGTGCCGCTGCCACACCGTTATGACTGCTAATCAGCTTGGTGTTGGCCGGCTCCAGCATCGTTGCTGCTGTGGAAATCAACCGGATATTCGGTGGTCCACCCCAGAGCCCATACCTGCTTCTCACTGATCTCCCCGGCGGCGTCGGCGAAACCGCGCAGCACCGGCACCAGATCATCGCGCAGCTCAGCGGGCATGTTGGCGAGGATCTGGGCGATGGCAGCACGCCGCTGATCAGTCACATCGCGGACCAGTTGGAAACCGGCTGCGTTGAGCCGCAGCATCAGGTTGCGCCGATCGGCTGGGTCCTCGCTGCGTTGGATCAGACCCGCCTCAACCAGTTTGTCGCACAGGCGCGTGGCGTTAGACGCGTGCACACCCAGTCCCTGTGCGACCGCCGTGAGATTTAGCGGGCCGCGGCTGGCGATCATCACTAAAACCCGCCACTGCGGCAGGGTGACCTGGTCGTCCAGGCCGGCGATCGACTCCGCGGTCACCGCGACCAGGACCCGCGTGGCGAGCATTACCGCCTCGATCTGCTCGCCGGAGGGACCAGCGGTCTGCTCTTCACCAGGCGTGCCGGTCATGAGCCAGTATCACCATAAGTTGCGCCAACGCAAACATTAGTTACCTCGGTCAGCCCACAACGGATCTCCGCGCGCAGTAACGGAGCTACCAGCGCACTGCCATCATGCTCAGCTCCCGGGAAGCAGAACTCGGCAAAGCCGAATCTCGGCGCGGGCACTCGGCAAGGATACGGGCGCATCAGCCCAGCCGGGCCGCCCCGCTGATCCGCTGACGCAACAGTGCCGCCTGCCGGCCGAGGTGTTCGCCGTCACCCTGGTTGGTGTGGCTGGCCGGTGAGTCAGTGGGTGAGTCGCAGGGCGAGGGTCGGGCACGCGGTGGCGGCTTCCTTGGCCCGGATGAGCAGTCCTGGCGGGATGTCTGGGTGGGTGAGCAGGGGGTAGCCCCATTCATCGAGGTCGATCACCTCGGGGAACAGTTCGGCGCACAAGCCGTGGGCGCGGCAGTCAATGGGGTCTATGCGCAGCTGCGCTGCTGAGTGTCGGGGTGGGGGTGTCATTGCCAGCCTCGGGTGTGGTGGGTGGGTGCGGGGAGGGGTAGGGGGGTGGGTGCTGCGGCCGCGGGGCAGGGGTCTCCGGCTAGGTGGGCGTCGAGGTCGCGGGCGAACACGTGCAGTGCGCTGGCGACCAGGCCGGTGGCACCGTCGGGGTGTGCGCAGGCGCCGCGCCCGGGGATGACGCCGAGTCGTCGGCGCAGTCTCTGAGCATCGGCAGGGCGCGCGGCGCCCTGGGCGATGGCGGTCATGTCTTGGGCGATGGCGGGCAGCCCGAACATGCAGGGGCCACATTGGCCGGCGGATTCCCTCGCCAGATAGCGCAAGATGTGAGCGGTGGGGCAGCTTCCGGGCTTGTAGCCAGCCGGCCGCGTCGCAGCTGCGGATCAGCGCCGCGGTGCTGGCCGTGTTGGCATCCACACACGACCCCGCCGCGACCGACACAGTCCGCCACGGGCTGTCCGGGATGCCCCCGTGCGAGGATCGACGATGTGGTGCAGCCAGCGACCGCCGCGACGCCACCGACGCCGGGTCGTGCTGGAGGTGGCTAGCCCACCGGTGCCGATCGTGACGATCTGCTGGGGGCATGCCTGGGCTTGGGTATGGTCTTCGGCCACCGCGATGCGCCAGCCACCCGCCGGGGCCGATCCGGCGACCGCGATATCTCCGCCCAGGCTGACCAGTACCCCACACCCCAGCGCCCGAGTGATCTGGGCGGCGGCTCGGTCGGCAGCCAGTGCTTTGGCCGTCGCACCGAAGTCCAGCAGGACCCCCGGGGTAACAGGACCCGGCTGCGCTGCGAATCCCAGTCCACCCGCCACCACCCCGGCGCCGGCCGCAACGCCCCGGCTGGGGCCGAAGCCTCGCCGGATAACGCGGCGAAGTCACGGTCATAACCCAACCCGCGCAGCGCCGCGCCTACAGTCGGGTCGACCAGCCCGCCGGTGACGTGCGCAGCGCGTAGCGCCACCGTGATCGCCTCACCCAGCAGCGGGCTAACGCGCTGGGGCGTGCCGGCATGGGCCTGCAGGACTGAGATCTCCGAATCGCTGCGAAACCGGCTGCACGCCGCATCGACAGCGGCCAACTCGGCGCGCAAGATGCGCTGCGCCTGCGCCAACCCGGCTGAATCCTCCACCACCAGCAGCGCGGTGGTGCCCCACACCGCAAACTCCACCCGGCCAGCGAGCATCACGGAAGCAGTCACGACGCCCCCGACCCTGCGTGGCTGGCACCACCAGCGCTCGTCCCGGGCGACTGGGTGGCCGCTGCGATACCACCATCGCTGCTCACGCCGTGCCGCGACCGCGATTGTCCCCACACCGGCAACAGCCCAGATCCCGAACTCCCCGTAGCGGCCACCGGCTGCATAACGGGGCCAGCAGCCGGGCCAGGCACGCCGGAACCCCCGCCTGCCGAAGCCGTTTCCGGCACCCCAGCAAAAACGACCCCCAGCACGGCGGCCAACAGCGTTCCGGCCATTGCGGTAATTCCGGTTACTGACCTGATCCGGCGGCGTCCCATCGTGCGCACCCGCTGCCGCTCAGTCCTCGAACCATCCATCACTGACGCTCCTTGGTCACTGACCGCGATCGGCTGCGGCCTGGCGCCAGTCTCGACACGATCGGTGGCAAGACTCTTACGATCAGCTGTGAACCTGCTGGGAGCGCCTGCGCGCTTGCCGGCGGGTTGCCCACAGGTCGTAGTAGCGGCGCAGGAAGTGGCCGGGCAGCGGCGCACTGGCCGTAACCCACCCCGAGATCGCTCGGCGCTGGCATGCACTGCAATGCCACCGAACCGTCGCCACTGGCCAGCGACGTGGAAGACATGGCCGGTCGGAGCGCTGCAGCACTTACCACAACGAACGTGTATCGGAAGGAATAAGGAACGTGCATCCGATGTTGCAGGGAGCACAAGCTCAGCGGACATGCTGAGCTGGACCCGCAATCAAGACAAGGGAGTACTGGTCGAAGGGAGGCGATGACGATGTTGATGCGTACTGACCCCTTCCGTGAGCTGGAGCAGTGGAGTCAGCAGTTATTCGGCCAGCAGGCACCGTGGCGCCGGTCGCCGCTGATGGCGATGGATGCCTACCGGCAAGGTGAGCAGTACGTTGTACAGCTCGACCTGCCTGGAGTGGACCCAGCCTCGATTGATATCGGGGTGGAGCACAACGTGTTGACCGTCAAGGCCGAGCGTCAGCCCACCACCGGTGAGGGGATCGAGGCGCTGGTCGCCGAGCGGCCCTCCGGGGTGTTTTCCCGGCAGCTGTTCCTGGGAGAGGCCCTGGACACTGAGCACATCGACGCTGGCTATGACGCTGGCGTGCTGACACTGCGCATCCCGGTGGCTGAGCACGCCAAAGCCCGCAAGATCCAAATTGGTACGGGCAACGGCGCCAAGCAGATCACTGGGTGATCCTCTGTGGGGCCCGGTGGGTGCCCTGGTTCCGGCGCGGGAGAGCCGCCGGGGGCCTAGGGCATCTGCCGGGTCACGGTGACGCGAGCCTGGAGCAGGAGGTAAGACATGGCGCTTCCGGTGTTACGGCGTAACCGCGAGGAGTCCGCGCCGGTTTCGTGGCGCACCCCGCTGGGGCAGCCGTGGTCGGATTTTGGCGAGTTGTATGAACGGATGGGCAGGCTCCTGTCTGAGGCCTTTGCTGGATGGGATCGGGTAGCCGACGGATGGCGCCCGGCGGCCGATGTGGAAGAAACCGACGACGCCTACCTGGTCGAGGTGGAACTGCCCGGCCTCAAGCAGAAAGACATCTCCGTGGAGTTCGGTAGTGGCGAATTAGCCATCACCGGGGAAGTCAAAGAACGCCAACGAGCAGGTCTGTTACGGAGCCGCACCCGGCGAATCGGTCACTTCGAGTACCGCCTGAGTCTGCCTGCTGACGTCGCGGAAGACCAGATCAACGCATCCATGGCGGACGGGGTGCTCACCGTTCAAGTACCCAAGACGACCCAAGCGCGGCGCCGAAAGATCCCGATCAGCACCTGACCGCGGCGGGATGGTCCGGCGGGCCCGCGGGGCCCGCCGGCTTCAGTTTGCCCGTGAGCGGTCGAGCCGCCTGAACGGCGCCGCCACCAGGCGGCTCCCAACACTGCAGGGAAGCTTTCCGCTGTTGAAGAAATAACAAACCTACAGCCGGTGTTGCCGATTCGCAGGGGCTTCCCCGCTGACCTTCCAGGTTGGGACGGGTCTTGGGGAGATGGCCGGGCTTCGACGTGGCGTCGCACTGGTTTGGGGTGCGCTGAAGTGATTGGAAGTGGAGCGGTGGTGGGTACGTCCGGTTATCAGGCAGCGGCGTTGGGTGGGGCTGTCGGGAGTGCGGCGAGGGCTGCGCATCGGTGGTGTGACGTGAAAAAGAGACGGCAGATGAGCACGCGGCGGCGGAAGGATGACCACGATGTCTAAGGCTGTGGGGATTGACCTGGGTACCACGAATTCTGTGATCGCGGTCTACGAGGGTGGTACACCGAATGTGATCGCGAACGCGGAGGGTAGCCGCACGACTCCGTCTGTGGTGGCATTTACCGAGGCCGGGGAACGGTTGGTAGGGCAGATGGCCCGCCGGCAGGCGGTGCTCAATCCCAAGGGCACGATTTACTCGGCAAAACGCTTCATCGGCCGCCGCTTTGGTGAAGTGAGCGAAGAAGCCAAGGGCGTCTCCTACGACGTGGTCGCCGGACCAGAAGGAGCGGTGCGGTTTTCGGTACGCGGCCGCAGCTACGCGCCGGAGGAGATTTCTGCGCTGGTGCTGCGCAAGCTCGCCGAAGACGCCTCCAAGTATCTGGGGGAGCGGGTCACCCAAGCGGTGATCACCGTGCCGGCCTATTTCAACGACGCCCAGCGCCAGGCCACCAAGGACGCCGGGCGCATCGCCGGTCTGGAAGTGCTGCGGATCATCAATGAGCCCACTGCGGCCGCGTTGGCCTACGGGCTGGACAAGAAGTCCCACGAGACCGTGATGGTCTTCGACCTTGGTGGCGGCACGTTCGACGTCAGCATCCTCGACGTTGGTGACGGTGTGGTCGAGGTCCGCGCCACCGCTGGTGACACTCACCTCGGCGGTGACGATTTCGACCGGCGGCTGGTCGACCACCTCGCCCAGCAATTCCAGCGCGACACCGGCATCGATCTGCGCCGTGACCCGCAGGCGTTGCAGCGGCTGTACGAGGCGGCGGAAAAAGCCAAGGTGGAGCTATCGTCGGTGACTCAGACCCAGATCAACCTCCCCTTCATTACCGCCGACGCGGGAGGTCCCAAGCACCTGACCACAACCCTGACCCGGGCCACCTTTGAAAACATCATTGCCGACCTCGTGGAGCGGTGCCTGGATCCAGTACGCCAGGCCATGTCGGACGCAAAGATCACCGCAAATGACCTGGACGAGGTGATCCTGGTGGGTGGCTCTACCAGAGTCCCCGCAGTACAGGCGCTGGTGCGGCGGTTGACCGGGGGCAAAGACCCGAACATGTCGGTCAACCCGGACGAGGTGGTGGCCGCTGGTGCTGCGGTGCAGGCAGGCGTGCTGCAGGGGGAGGTCAAGGATGTCCTGCTGCTGGACGTCACCCCGCTGTCGCTGGGCGTCGAGACCCTGGGCGGGTTGATGACCAAGGTGATCGAGCGCAACACCACGATCCCGACCCGGCGCACCGAGGTGTTCTCCACCGCCGAGGACAACCAACCGGCCGTCGATATCGTCATCTTGCAGGGCGAACGGGAGCGGGCGGCGGACAACCGGGTGCTCGGCCGGTTCCGGCTGGAAAATATCCGCCCCGCGCCCCGGGGGATGCCTCAGATCGAGGTGACCTTCGACATCGACGCCAACGGCATCCTGAATGTCTCCGCCCGGGACAAGGACACCGGCACCGAGCAGCGGATCACTATCAGCGGAAGCGGCACGCTCGACCAAGCCGAGGTTGATCGCCTGCTCGCCGAGGCCGAGCGCAACCGAGCTGAGGATGCCCGCGTTCGAGCGCTCATCGACGCCCGAAACGAGCTCGACGGTGCCGCCTACCAGCTCGAGCGGCGCCTCGGCGAGCTGGGCGACGCGGTGGCCGTGCACGACAAGGCTCGCGCCGAGATGCTCATCGCCGACGCCCGCGAGGCGATCAAGCAGGAGGCACCGCTGGATCGGGTACGCAGCCTCACCGCAGACCTGCAACAGATCTACCACGGCCTGTCGTCGCTGGAACCCGGTGGTGGTTTCGGTGACGGGCCGGGACCTAGTGGCGGCCACCGACCGGGCCGCGACGATGACGTGATCGACGCCGACTTCACCAGCTGACCATGAACAAGCATCCAGATGCATCACCCTTGCAGCAACCATCGCCCCCTGCCGACGGTGACCCGGTGGTCGGTGCCGAGTCTGCCGCCGAGGAGGCGACTGCCGAGCTGGCCCGGATACGTGACCGCTGGCAGCGGGCCGAGGCTGAGCTGGACAACCTGCGTAAGCGCTGCCGCCGCGACGTCGAGCAGGCCAGCGCTGCCGAACGGGCCCGGGTGTCCGCCGCATGGCTCCCGGTGCTGGACAACTTGGAGTTGGCGTTGCGCCACGCGCAGGCAGATCCAGCCAGCATCATCGCCGGCGTGGCCGCGGTCCGAGACCAGGCGCTGGCGGTGCTGGCCGGTTTCGGGTTCACCCGCAGTGAGGACCTCGGTAAGCCCTTCGACCCGGCACGGCACGAGGCGGTGCAGGTCGTTGATGCCCCGGACGCCGAGCCCGGCACGGTGGTCAGCGTGCTGCGGCCCGGCTACACCGCCGAGAACGGCATGCTCCGGCCGGCCGTGGTAGCAGTGGCAAGGAGACCGCAGCAATGACCACGCCAGCGCGGGATTACTACGGGGTGCTCGGGCTTGATCGGGGCGCCAGCACGGAGGAGATCCAGCGGGCGTACCGGAAGCTCGCGCGCAAATATCACCCGGACGTCAACAAGGACCCCGGCGCGGAAGAGCGGTTCAAGGAGATCGGCGAGGCTTACCAGGTGCTGTCGGACCCCAAGAGCCGGCAGCGTTACGACCGGTTCGGGCCGTCGTGGCGGCAGGTGCCGGAGGACTTCGACGCTGCCACCGCCGGGTCACCCTTTGGCGGCGGTTTTGGCTCCCGAACCGGGGGCAGCCGGGTGTGGGTCGACACCGGGCCTGGCCAGTCAGACCTCGACCTCGAGGATCTGCTCGGCCAGTTATTCGGCAGCGGGGGGCGCGGTGGTGGGTTCGGCCGCGGGGCGGTACCCGGTGCGGACACCGAAGCCGAGCTGGAGCTGTCGGTGGAAGAGGCCTACGCCGGGGGTCGGCGCCGCATCGCTCTGGCCGGCGGCGGTGGTTCGCGCAGCTACGAGGTGACCATCCCAGCGGGTGTCACCGAGGGCCAGCGGATCCGGTTGGCGGGGCAAGGCGGCCAGGGCATCGGTGGTGGACCTCCGGGCGATCTGTATCTGGTGGTGCGCCTGCTGCCGCACCCCCGGTACCGCGTCAATGGGCGAGATCTCACCGTGGAGTTGCCGATGAGTCCGTGGGAGGCGGCGTTGGGGGCCACCGTGCCGGTGGAAACCCCGGCCGGCACGGCTCAGGTCAACGTGCCGGCCGGCTCGTCGTCGGGGCGCAAGCTGCGACTGCGGGGACGCGGGTTGCCCAACCCGAGGGGCGCCGCGGGTGATCTCTACGCGGAGGTGCGGGTGATGGTGCCTCCGGACCTGTCTCGAGCCGAACGCAAGCTGTTCGAGCAGCTGGCCGAAAAGTCAACTTTTGATCCCCGCGCCGCGGCTACCCGGAGGAGCGCATGAAATACCCCCTGGCTCGCCCGCCCCGGCTGTCATTGGATCAATTTTCCGCCGCCGCCGGGCTGCACCCCCAGCAGGTGCAGCGGCTGGTTGCGCTGGGCCTGCTGGACCCGCTGACCACCGGTGGTGAGCGGCTGGAATTCGCGCCCAGCCAGCTGGCCGTAGTCGCCCGGGTGCAGCGGCTGCGCATCGGGCTGGGGCTCAATTACGCCGCCATCGGAGTGGTGCTTGATCTCTTGGCCCGCATCGAAGAGCTCGAAGCCGCACTGCGTGCGGCGCGCCGATTCTGAGGAGATCGTTCGCCGTGGACGTCAACCGCCTGACCCAGAAGTCCCAGGAAGCGCTGCACGACGCGCAGACCAAGGCGTTGCGTTTCGGACATGTTGAGGTAGACGGTGAGCATCTGTTGCTCGCCCTGCTCGATCAGCCTGATGGGCTGATCCCGCGGCTGGTCACCGTGGCCGGGGCCGACGCTGACCGGCTACGCGCCACGGTCGAAGCCGAACTCGGTCGCCGCCCCCGGGTGAGCGGCCCGGGAGCCGGCCCCGGCCAAGTGTTCGTTACCCAGCGGCTGTCCCGCCTGCTGGACACCGCCGAGCGCGAAGCGACCCGGCTCAAAGACGACTACGTCTCCGTGGAGCACCTGCTGCTAGCCCTGCTCGAGGAAGGATCGGGCAGCGCCTCGGGGCGGGCGCTGCGGCAGGAGGGGTTGAACCGGGAACGGTTTTTGAGTGCGTTGACCTCGGTGCGGGGCAACCAGCGGGTGACCTCGGCG
>DASQVU010000374.1:0-2141 GCA_035640615.1 Pseudonocardiaceae bacterium | reverse complement strand
GAACACGACCTGGCCCATGTTCTGGCGGTGCCTAGAACCCAGATGGTCTTTACATGGACCTGCGTCAATGCCGCGCCAGGCGGTCATCGCCGAGCTCGGTGACGGTGATGGGACGCGGCTGAGTTGCGCGGATGCCCACGGGCAGCGCCTGTAGGACTGGGCTACGGTCGAGATCCGTCCTTGGCGCCGACCGGGATGCGGACACTGGCTGCTGGCTCACCGCTTGATCCCCCGACCCCGACGAGATCTCTTATTACCTCTGTTACGGTCCCGCCGACACCGAACCGGCCGAATGGTATCGACACATCACCTTGTCCTTGGCCGCCGCTTTTCTAATCTTCACCCGACACACCAGAAAAAGGGGCACCGGCGACAAGCCCGAATCCGACTTGATACCGCTGACCGCCAACGAAATCCGCAAACCATTCAACCGCATCGCCGCCCCTCCAGCACACCATCGCCCACACTTTGCACTGGTCATACTGGCGACGACGACGCCAACACCAAGCCCGCATCAGCCACTACCGGCGACAAGGTCACGAACTATCGTTGCAGTACTAAGTGAGCTTGCCCCTTTAGCGCGGACAGCGGACCTGGGGTGGCTTCGGCCACCAGAAGGACGCTGCCGTGGCGCCTCACAGACCCGCAGTGCAGCAGCCGTGCATGGCCGTGACGCGGCGAGCGTTCGGGTCTATCACTGATGGGAGCACTTACCGTTTGGGGCAGTTTGTTGTCTGACCGTCCAACTCCGGAGACGCCGGGGCGCCCGGCGCGGCCGCGCCGTTCCGTTGCCGTGGCGCTGGAGCACCGGGAGCAGGGCGTGGTCATCGTGAGGGTCAGTGGTGAGCTCGATACGGCCACCGCGCCGAGGCTGAGCGGGGCCCTGCACCGCGAGCTCGACAGTGGGACCTGCCGCTTGCTGGTCGTGGACCTGCGTGCAGTCGATTTTCTCGGCGCCCAGGGCATCGTGGTGTTGGATAACGCGCGCCAGCATGCCCAGGCTTATCACATTGGCTTTTGTCTCATGGCCGACCGGGCGATCCGACGTGTGCTTCAGGCCCTCGGGGTGATTAAGGACTTCGCCTTTTGTGACCACACCTACGAGTGACGCAGCGAGCCTGCGCGCTAGCCCCAGGCGGCCGGTGTGGTCCTCGGCGGTGCGGGCTGGCACCCGGGGCTGGAGATCCCTTGGTCGCCCCGGTCCGGGCGTCCGGGAGGGGCCGTCCCTGAGCAGGTGCGGCAGCGGGCTGGGCGGCGGATTGGCTGGCCCACGGTGGGGGATGCAACCGGAGTCCACGTTTGGACGTCTGCCATACCGGGTAGTGAGTTCAGCTGGTGGATGGCTGCGGTGGGACGGCGGGAGCGGACCATGAGCGATCATCTGGGCTTGCCTTTGTCTAACCAGGTGCGCGTGGGCGCACCGGCATGGGGGGCTGAGGTGATCCCCTGGGGCTCGACCGACGCGTTGGAGGCGGTCAAGCGGATCTGCCAAGAGGTGACGGTGCGCTGTCATCAGGCCATCGCGACGCATCGCCCGGCGGATACGTCGGAGCCTCAGGTCGGCACAACGACCTGACCCAGCCGCTCATCGACCTGCGCTAGCTGCACGCGCAGCTCTGTCATTCAGCAACAGGCGAGCTCGCTTCCACCAGATCCCCTCGAACCCTCGTCAACAGGCGCCCAGCAATCCAGCAGCTGATCACCGTCTCGGAAATCGACCGCTGGATCGGCATGACCACCAGCAGCGACCCCACTAATGGACACGTCCCGGCCCAGGCCCCATGGGCAACTGGGCTTGGCGGTGATCACGAGCCTTCCAGGATTGCCGCAGTCGATCGCCGACGGTTTCCGCTAACCCCGGTGCATCCACATTCTTTCCACACTCCCTGTGCATGGATCCTCCGGAACCCGGCCTACCGCTCACCCGCAGGGACGTGAGCGAAACGATGTCTGCCTCCGGCGGACCTCCCGCTCCGGGATCGCCCAGGGCGGACCTGAAAGTGGTGGGTCACTAGCTGCGCGGGTATCTCGTCGCGTCGACGCCGGAGGCGTAGCAGACCAGGGGCAGGGGTCCATGTCGTTCAGCCGCCGGGTGCTCCACATGGACCCCTGCCCCTGGCCAGCTCCGAGACAAGCTCGCC
>DASQVU010000373.1:0-5189 GCA_035640615.1 Pseudonocardiaceae bacterium | reverse complement strand
ACGATGACCAGCCCCTTGCCGACAAGCACAAGAATTGTAATGACGGTACCGTCCACGTGGAACCCGCCGCCTCCGTGGACGGTAAGAAGTATATAAAAGCCGGCACCAAGGTCACCGTCGAGTACGAGTGTGAGTCCGCCGACGCCAAATCGGGGGTGCAGCCAAGGGATCTCCAATCGCACTCCGGTAATAGCGGAACAGGCAAGTGATCTCGCCTACAACTGCTTCTTATCAAACACCGCCGCCGGGCACCCAAGCGGCTGCCGGTGACGGTGCAGCGGGCAGCACGGCCGCCAGGCAGGCAGATACCGCTGCTACCGAGCTGGGCAGCTTCGAAACCGCAGCGCTACCGCAGGCAATCAAGCTGGTCGGGGCGGTGGTCGCCCCCACCAGCTTGCTGACGGCGTTGATGTACTACTTCGGACGCCAGTGGGCCACCGGATTCTTCCACTACCTTGGCGTCCACTTCACCGTTCTCGATCTGACGGTGCAGGACTATCTGGTCCGAAGCGTAGACGGCTTGATCCCGCCGATGATCATGGTGGCTGGGGCTACGTTGGTAGCCCTATGGATCCACCGGCTGGTACTCGAAATCCTGCCTGCTCCGATCCGGCAGGTCGTGTTGCGAGTGCTGATGCCGTTGTCATTCATTGGCGGCTCGCTGCTGGTGAGTTTGGCGCTGACCAATCTCCGCACTCCGGTTCTCCTAGCGCGGTACCCCGAATTGGGCGGGCTGAGCTTCGCGGTCGGCGTCTTGCTGCTGGCCTATGCCGCCCGGCTGGTTCGGCTGCTGACGGCCGCGCGACGAGCGGAGCAGCACGCCCGGAAAACGCCGGGAACAGCCCTCGTCACCGAGTGGGTTGCGCTGTTCATCCTGGTCAGCGTCGGACTTTTCTGGTCGGTCGGCGACTATGCGAATCTTGTGGGAATGGGGCGTGCGCAACAGCTGGAGTACGAACTGCAGCAGCCCGGGTCCGCAGATGTAGTGGCCTACAGCGAGAAGCGGTTGAACCTGCCAGCACCGGGTATTCGGGAGACCATCTGCCAATCGAAGGACATGGCTTACCGGTTCCGCTACGAGGGGCTCTACCTCGTGTTGCAATCAGCGGATAAGTACCTGTTCCTACCCGCCGGTTGGACACACACCAGTGGAACGGCCATACTGCTGCCGCGGAATGAGTCGCTGCGGCTGGAATTCAGTCCAGCAGGCCAGGCCCCGAATGCCGCCTGTTAAGCGCAGCTGACCGTCGTCACTATCGGGCCGCACGCGCGTTGCTCTGGTTGATTCTGCCTGCGTGAGTGAGGAAGGTCGCGGCACGGTGCCCATCAACCGGCGAGCCTTCCTGCAGACCACTGGCCTTGGTGTGGCAGTGACGGCGCTGGCCGGCTGCGGTGGCGCACACTCCCCGTCGCCGGTCACGTTTCCGGGGCTTGCGAGGAAACTTTCCGGCCCGTTGATCACTCCGGATCAGCCTGGGTATCAGCTGGCCCGCCAGTCGTTCAACCTGCTGTTCGACAACCGGGCGCCGGCGGCGATCGCGCAGTGCCGGCGCCTCGAGGACGTGCAGGAATGCGTGTCGGCGGCCGCGGCGGTGAGGGCGCCGATCGCGGCTCGCAGCGGTGGGCACAGCTACGCCGGTTACTCGGCACCAGATAACGGCCTGGTGGTCGACCTGGCCGGGCTGTCGGGCGTACGAGTCAACGCCGATGGCACCGCGGAGATCGGGGCCGGTGCCCGGCTGATCGACGTCTACACGGCGCTCGCGGGGGCGGGACGGTGCTTGCCGGCGGGCAGCTGCCCGTCGGTCGGCATCGCCGGTCTCACCCTTGGTGGCGGGCTTAGTGTGCTGTCCCGCAAGTACGGTCTCACCTGCGATCGGCTGGTGTCGGCGCGGGTGGTCACCGCGGACGCCGCGGTGCGCACGGTGTCCGCATCGGAGCAGCCGGAGCTGTTCTGGGCGTTGCGGGGCGGCGGGGGCGGCAACTTCGGCATCGTCACGTCGTTCACCTTCGACACGGTCGCAGCGCCGCAGCTGACCACGTTCCAGCTCGAGTTTCCGGCGGGCTCGGCGCCCGATGTCCTCGGCAACTGGCAGCACTGGATCGTCAGCATCCCGCCCGAGCTGTCGGCGAACTGCCACATCATCGGCGGCAGCCCGTCGAAGTGCATGGTCGTCGGCTGCTATCAGGGACCGTCGAGCGCGCTGCATCCGTCGCTGGCTGAGCTGGTCCGCCGGATCGGCAGCCAGCCGGCCACCCGCACGGTTACTGAGTTCGGCTACCTGGACGCGATGCGCCACTTCGCCGGCTGCACGTCAGGGGCGGACTGCCGGGAAGCATTCGTGGCCTCGTCCCGGGTGCTGACCGCGCCGGTGGCCGATCCGGCACAGATCGTCTCAGCGTTCGACGGCCACACCGTCTACGTCATCATCGACGGGCTGGGCGGCGCGATTAGCGCCCTTGGGCCAGCCGATACCGCATTCCCGCACCGAGCGGCACTCGGGATCATGCAGATCTATCACCGAACATCCCCAGCGCAGCGGGCCATCGCCGAAAAATCGGTGGCCGGCATGCGGGATCAGTTGACCGGCGTGCTCGGCGGCGGAGGGTACGTCAACTACATCGACGCCGGCATGCCGAACTGGGCCCAGGCCTACTACGGCGACAACCTTTCCCGGCTACGCCAGATCGCGCAGCGTTACGACCCCGGCCGGTTGTTCTCCTTCCCGCAGGCCATTATCAACGCGTGACTAGGGGGATCTTCCGGGCTGCTGTCGCCGGCGTCGTCATCGTGGTCTCCGCTTCGGGTGCCGCCTGCCAGGTGCCCCGCCAGCCCAGCCAGCCGAGCGCTGGCCCGGTGAACCCGCTGATGGGGCGGGGCGAGGTGGAGAAGGTTGGTGGCGGGTTCACGTTCACCGAGGGCCCGGTGTGGATCGCGTCGCAGGGCGTGCTGCTGTTCTCCGACGTCGGGGCCGACACCATCGAAGAGCTACGGCCACCCGCCACGGTCACGGTTTTCCGAGCACCGACCGGCAGGGCCAACGGGCTGGGGCTCGACCCGCAGGGCCGGCTGATCGCCAGCGAGGGCGACAACCGGCGGGTGTCGCGCACCATGGCGGATGGAACCATCATCACGGTGGCCGATCGCTGGCAGGGCAAGCGGCTCAATTCACCGAACGACAACATCACCCGCAGCGACGGCACCATCTACTTCACCGACCCGCCCTACGGCCTGCCGCCAGGGCAGGCCCGCGAGCTGGACTTCCAGGGTGTGTTTCGGGTGGATCCGGCAGGCACGCTGCACCTGGAGTCGAAAGAGTTCAACCGTCCCAACGGCGTGGCGCTGTCACCGGATGAGAAGACGCTGTACGTCGACGACACCGCGGACGGCCTGGTGCGCAAGTTCCCGGTGCACCCCGACGGTTCGCTGGGGCCGTCGAGCAGCTTCGTGCCGTCAACCGGCGGAGGGGGTGACGGGATAGCGATCGATGACGCCGGCAACGTGTATGTGGCCACCGACGGTGGGGTGAAGGTGTACCAGCCGAGCGGCGCACTGTGGGGCACCATCGCCGTACCCGAGGTCCCGTCGAATTGCACCTTCGGCGGCCCCGATCGCAAAACCCTTTACATCACAGCCAAAACATCGATTTACCAGGTGGCACTGAAGATTCCCGGCTTGCCGTAGGCCGGCACGGAATTTATCAGGCCACGCATGATCCTCGGCAGCGGCCCGTTGACGGCGCGGGTCTAACGGACCTGAAGAATGATCTTTCCTACGGCGCGGCGCTCGTCGAGGTCGCGCAGCGCCGCGCCGGCCCGCTCCAGTGGGTAGGAGCTGCCGAGCACCGGATCCAGGGTTCCCGCCCGTAGGTGGGGCAGCAGCTGCGCCCACTGCTGGTGTAGGTAGTCCGGCTGCCGCCGCCAGAATTCTCCCCAGCCAACTCCGACCACCTCGATGTTGTTGAGCAGCAGCCGGTTGACCTTTACCGTGGGGATCTCACCACCGGTGAAGCCGACAACCAGCAGGCGGCCTTCCGGTGCCAGACTGCGCAGCGAGTCGAGGAAGCGGTCTGCCCCGACTGGGTCGACGACGATATCGACGCCGCGACCGGCGGTCAGCTCGGCGACAGCCTCACGAAATCCCTCGGCGAAGATGATCTCATCGGCACCGGCCTTGCCGGCCACGTCCGCCTTGGCCGAGGTGGAGACCACCGCGATGACGCGAGCGCCCAGAACGTGCGCCAGCTGCACCGCTGCGGTGCCGACACCGCCGGCAGCCCCATGCACCAGCACGGTCTCCCCGGGTTGCAGCCGTCCGCGCCGGGTCAGGGCAAAGTGCACGGTGAGGTAGTTCATGAGCAGCCCGGCACCAGCCACGAAGGAAATGCGCTGCGGTAATAGGAATACGGCACGCGCATCTGCGCAGACCTGTTCGGCGAACCCGCCGAAACCGGGAAAAGCCGCCACCCGGTCACCGGGGCGCAGTCCGGTCTGCTCCGGAGCGCTGCGGATGGTGCCGGCCACTTCTGAACCAGGGATGAACGGCAGCTCGGGCTTGATCTGGTACTGGCCTCGACACAGCAACAAATCAGGAAAGCAAACTCCCGCGGCGTACACGTCGATGAGCACTTCACCCAAGCTTGGCGAAGGGTCGTCGACCTCGGCCACCTGTGCGGCATCCGGTCCGTCCAGGCGCGTTACTGACACGGCACGCATAGGTCAGCCCTTTCTAACGTCGAGATGTTGAGTGGAGGCGAGTCCTGCCATGCTGACCGGTGGCATGATAAGGCCGGCGGCTTGCGTCAAGAGTGACTCAGGCGATAGTCACCGTAATACCGGAGTCGACGACGGAATTTAGGTGCGCACTCCGCAGCACAGCAGCCGCGAAGGAACTCAATGTAGTCGCAGGACGGCGGCCCAGCATCCGTACGGCCCATTAATCAGCAGGGGTGGCTTGGCGTCGAGTTCGGCGAGCACATCGATGGTATCCGGCGTGGCCAGAATCAGTCGGGCTCCTGCGGCGGCAGCTAGGGCCATGATGTCGTCGGCTGGAAGCAATGGATTGGCTATCAGTGGCACGGCACCATGGTGGATGACGCCGGCGAAGGCCGGGGCGAATTCGGGACCGTCGGGTAGCAGGATCAGTACCCGCTCGTTAGGGCGCACGTCGAGTCTGGCCAGCGCGGCAG
>DASQVU010000372.1:0-2389 GCA_035640615.1 Pseudonocardiaceae bacterium | reverse complement strand
CGTCCGGCGACCACCGGCAACGATCATGACCTCCGGCCGCGGCGTCCATCTCGGCAAACAGATCCTCGAAGAATGCCGATAGGTCGTCGCGGTGATGCGCTTGCCACCCGCCGTAGTAAATCCAGGCATCCGGAAGGGACTCCTCCGGCGCTGGCACGGGCAGCGCGCCATCGTCACCGGGGCGCTTCACCAAATAGTTCTCGCCCCGGCGTTCGATGTACAGAACCTCACCGGGTTCGGGCCAGTCGGCCACGATCTCGGCGATCAACTCACTTCGATTCAGCGGACCTCCCCGAGAGTGTGGTCAGCAGATCCGGGGCAACGGATCGCCGACGAGCAGATCAATCATTCGGGTACCCCCGAACCCGGTCTTGAGCATGACCAACCCGGGTGGGTCCTCGGCGACGCGGCCGACCACCGTTGCCCCGGCACCCAGGGGATGGGCCCGTAGCGCAGCGACAGCGTCGTCGGCTGCGGCCGGATCGACGATCGCCACGATGCGTCCTTCACAGGCAACGTATAGCGGGTCGATGCCCAGGATCTCGCAGGCTCCGCGGACCTCCGGCCGCACCGGAACCGCATCCTCCTCGACCACCACGGCCACACCAGCCGCCGTGGCCACCTCGTTGAGGATCGTCGCAACCCCACCACGGGTAGCGTCGCGCATCGCCCGCACCTGTGGCCCCACCGCATCGAGCAAACCCTCGACCAGCTCGTGGACCGGTGCGGTGTCGGAGACAAGCTCGGCGTCGAGATCCAGCTCGCCGCGCTCCAGCAGGATGGTGATGCCGTGGTCGCCCACCGGGCCGGACACGATCACCAGGTCGCCGGGGCGGGCCGTGGCCACGCCCAGGTTCAAGCCGCCTGTAATCAGCCCGACCCCGGCTGTGTTGATGTAGCAGCCGTCACCTTTTCCTCGCTGGACGACCTTGGTGTCGCCGGTGACGATGGACACGCCGGCTGCGGCCGCGGCTTTCGCCATCGACGACACGATCCGACGCAAGTCCTCGACCGGGAATCCTTCCTCCAGGATGAAACCGGCCGAAAGATGCGCCGGTCGCGCTCCGGAGACAGCCAGGTCGTTAACGGTGCCGTTGACCGCGAGGTCACCGATGTTCCCCCCGGGGAAGAACAACGGTGATACTACGTAGGAATCCGTCGTGAAGGCCAGCCGGGCATCGCCCGCGGTCACTGTTGCGGCGTCTTCCAGGGGTTCCAGCAAGGGATTGCGGAAGGCGTCCAGGAAGATGGCCTCGATCAGCGACTGGGTTGCTTTACCACCGGCACCATGCGCGAGAGTGATCAGCTTTTCCCGAACTCGGGGCCGGGCCCGCCGGGCGCGTTCGATGCGTTCCAGCACCAACTGCTCCCGCCCGGTGTGCTCGGTCCCGGGTGCCGCATGCATGGGATAGCTCGTGCCGTCGCTCGGTTCGGCGACGGCACCCTCCGCCCAGTCAGTCCGCTGCTGCTGGGTGGTGTCCTGATGGGTCATGCCTTGATGCCTTCAATACTGACTTCGCGGACCCGCTGGCGGCTAAACCGGCCGAAGTTGTAATACGCGGCGCAAGCTCCCTCGGAGGAGACCATGCAGGTACCGATCGGCGTCTCAGGGGTGCACGCGGTGCCGAACACCTTGCATTCCCACGGCTTGAGGACACCCTTGAGGACCTCGCCGCATTGGCAGGCTTTTGGATCGGCGACCCGTACCCCGGGTAGCGTAAAGTGCCGCTCGGCATCGAAGGCCGCATACTTCTCGCGGACTTGCAGTGCAGAGTGCGAGATGAAGCCGAGCCCACGCCACTCGAAGTA
Organism: Pseudonocardiaceae bacterium; assembly: GCA_035640615.1. Classification (GTDB taxonomy): domain Bacteria; phylum Actinomycetota; class Actinomycetes; order Mycobacteriales; family Pseudonocardiaceae. Next base: position 580 of record DASQVU010000372.1, on the reverse strand, counting down.
GGGACGCAACTCCATCACCTCGGCCACCGCACGCAACGCCACCGTGTTGCCGTTCCACGGCACCACACGGCCGTACTGGTTCTCAACCTCGCAGCGCCCTTCGACGTGCTGCTGCAACAGCATGTAGACCGACTGCAGGATATCCAGTGGCTCGAACCCCGCCGTCACGATCGGCTTGCCGTATTCCTTGGCGATGAACTCATACGGTCGGCAGCCGATGACGGTGGAGACATGGCCGGGGCCGATAAATCCGTCCAATCGCAGATCGGGGGAGTCCAGAATTGCCTTGATCGCCGGGACGATCGTGACATGGTTGCAGAAGATCGAGAAGTTCTCGATGCCCTCAGCCGCTGCCCGCAGCACCGTCATTGCGGTAGACGGCGCGGTGGTCTCCATCCCGATCGCCATGAAGATCACATGCTTATCCGGGTTCTGCCGGGCGATCTTCAGCGCGTCGAGCGGAGAGTAGACCATCCGGATGTCGGTACCGGCGGCCGAGGAGTCAAAGAACGACCCACGCCCGCCGGGCACCCGCATCATGTCGCCGAACGACGTCATGATCACATCCGGCTGTTCGGCC
>DASQVU010000371.1:0-3150 GCA_035640615.1 Pseudonocardiaceae bacterium | reverse complement strand
AGGCGGTAGCAGCTGCTCCGGTGAACGCGAACAGGCCGAGCATAAACCGTTTGTATTGAGTTCGGTCGGCGATGGCGCCGGTCACGGGTAATACCACGACCTGAAGAAGGGTGGATGCCGCGAGCAGGTAGTCGAACAGGGAGCCGGCCGGGAACGCCAGCCCGAACAGTGAGATATCGCAGTTGACGAGGGCATTGCGGGTCCGGCAGGTCTGCCCGGCGGCGAGTGCGTCGTGCTTGGCAACGGTGGTGAGATACACCGAACCGAACACGGTGACGATCGAGGTCGGGAACACCGAATTGGCCCAGTCATACCAGCACCAGGCGCGCTGATCACGGCGGCGGTTCGTGGGATCCAGCGCGCCACCTGTCACGTACTGTGACGCCGCTTCGCTCACCCGCGGCCTCTACCGGGCCACACCATCCGGTCGCGCAGGACGTCTCTGAGCACGTCGGGTCGATCGCTCACCAACCCATCGACGCCGAGATCGAGCAAGGCATGCATCTCGGCGGCCCGATTCACCGTCCAGACGTGGACTTCCCGGCCAAGCCGGTGCGCGTAGCGCACCAGCGGACGGTCCATCACCTGGATTCCGCACCAGCGCACTGGCAATTGCGCCAACTGGCCACGGATCGGCGCGGCGCCTGGCGGCACCCGGCACAGTGACCGCAGCCGCAGTGCTGCCGCCGACGCCGAGCTCATCGATGTCAGCAGACGCGAGCCGGCAGCTCGCCGCAACCACTGCAGCCGCGATTCGAAAAACGATGCTAGGCATACCCGATGCCAGGCGTTGGTGCGACTCAACAGATCAAACACCGGCCGCACCGCGGAGTCTGCCTTGACGTCGATGTTGATCAGCGCGTCAGGCAACTCCTCCAGGAGATCGACCAGCCGGCAGACCGGCTCACGGCCGTTCACCCGAGCGGTGCGCACCACCCGCCAGTCCAGCCGTTCGATGGCACCAGAGCGGTCTGTGGTGCGGTCCAAGGTGGCGTCATGCATGGTGACGACGACGCCATCCCGGGTGGCATGGACATCGGTCTCCAGATAGTGGTAGCCCTCCGCGGCAGCGCGACGGAAGGCCGCCAGCGAGTTCTCCAGGCCGGCCAGCTCGCCCACGTGCCAGCCGCGATGCGCGAAAGCTCGGGGAAAAGGTCCGTCCAGGAACGGGTGGCGGACCGGAATCACAGGGCACATTGTGCCGCGAACCTGGGACCGGTTTGGTAACGGGCGCACGAACATCCATCAGATACCCGACAGCGCCCTTAGTTAGCGTCTTCGATGCCGAGGGAGAAGGTAGCCTCGATATCACGCCGGGAGTACGAGCGGAATGCGATGTGCGTGTCAGTGTCCAGCACGCCCGGGATCTTGCTGATGCGGCCGGGCACCAGCTCAGCGAGGTCCTCGTGGGTGGCTACCCGCACGATGGCGATGAGGTCCACGTCGCCGGCGCAGGAATAGACCTCGGTCACGGGGTCGATGTCGGCGATTGCCTGAGCAGTCTCCGGGATTCGGTCGGTGACAGCCTGGATGAGCACGATCGCGGTGATAATGGAGAGCCTCCCGGGACGACGGCGTGGACGAGAACTCTGCGCCATCACCGTGCTCGTCGCAAGTCCTGGCTGATGAGAAGGAATGTGCCAGACCAGGGGAGTGAGGATGACGACGTACGAGGACGTCAAGCTGGGGCTGCTGGCGGCGGAGCTGCGCGCGCTGCTTGGACCCGACGCCGTGATCAGTGACCGGCAGCGGCTGCGTACCTATGAGTGTGACGGGCTGGCGCAGTATCGGGTGGTGCCCGGCTTAGTAGTACTGCCGGAATCCGCCGAGCAGGTCGCGGCAGTGGTCCGGGCCTGCGCCGAGCAGCAAATCCCGTTCGTCGCTCGCGGATCGGGTACTGGCCTGTCCGGCGGCGCGTTGCCGCACGCGGAGGGTGTATTGATCGTCACCTCGCGGATGCGCCGCATCCTGGAGGTGGATCCCGCCAACGAGCGAGCCATCGTCGAGCCTGGCGTGATCAACCTTGACGTGACGAGGGCAGCGGCGCCGCAGGGCTGGTACTTCGCGCCCGACCCGTCCAGCCAGCAGATCTGCTCGGTGGGGGGCAACGTGGCGGAGAACTCCGGGGGTGCGCACTGCCTCAAGTACGGCTTTACCACCCACCATGTACTGGGCGTCGAGGTGGTGACGCCGGACGGGGAACTGGTCTGGCTGGGCGGCACCACCCGTGATGTACCCGGGTACGACCTGCTGGGCGCGTTCGTGGGCAGCGAGGGCACGCTCGGCATCACTACGAAGATCGCGGTACGGCTGCTGCGCAGCCCGGAGTCGGTGCGCTGCCTGCTGGCCGCCTTCCCCGGGGTGGACGAGGCGGGTGCCGCGGTCTCGGCAATCATCGCCGGTGGCGTCACGCCAGCGGCGATCGAGATGATGGACGCGCTGGCCATCGAGGCGGCGGAGGCCGCGGTGGCCTGCGGTTACCCCGAGGGTGCCGGGGCTGTGCTGATCGTGGAGTTGGACGGCCCGACCGCCGAAGTGGAGCACACCTTCGCAGCAGTGCGCCGGCACTGCACTGACGCTGGCGCCTTTGAGATCCGGCTGGCCCGGGACGCCGATGAGCGGGCCCGGTTCTGGAAGGGTCGTAAGTCCGCGTTCGCGGCGGTGGGCCGGATCAGCCCCGATTACATCGTGCAGGACGGGGTGATTCCCAGGACCGTGCTGCCCGATGTGCTGCGCCGCATTACCGAGCTGTCAGCCGGTACCGGGGTGCGGGTGGCCAACGTGTTCCACGCCGGTGACGGCAACCTGCACCCGCTGGTGCTGTTCGACGAGGCCAAGCCAGGCGAAGCGCAAGCCGCCGAGGAGCTATCCGGCGCGATCCTCGACCTGTGCATCTCCTACGGCGGCTCGATCACCGGTGAGCACGGCGTCGGGGTCGACAAAGCGTGCCATATGCCCCGCATGTTCACCAGCGATGACCTGGACACCATGCAGCGGCTGCGGCGCGCTTTCGATCCGGTCGGGGTTTGCAACCCGGGCAAGGTGTTCCCCACTCCTCGGCTGTGCGGTGAGGTGCCGGGTAAGCGCAAGGGCGTGCACCCGCTCCAGGCCGCGGGCTTAGCAGAGCAGTTCTGATGGTCACCACGCTGG
>DASQVU010000370.1:0-6807 GCA_035640615.1 Pseudonocardiaceae bacterium | reverse complement strand
CGCTGCGAGTGTGCGGCACATCCTGCCGCCCGACGCGGTGATCACCGGCCGGTCAGCGGCGACGCTGCACGGTGTACCACTCGCGCTGCCGAAGACCCGATCGAAGTGGTCGCCGCCTGGAGACCCGGTTGTTCCGCCGGGCCGGAATCGACCTGTGCCATTGCGAGGTGCGCGCCGATGAGGCGTAGCCGTGGTCACGGATCCGGGTCGCGAGCCGCCAGCGTACCGCCTTTGACCTGCTGCTGGACCGCGCACTGCCAGACGCGGTGGCGGATCTCGACGCGGTACTGCGTGCCGCCCTGGTCGGGCGGGCCGAGCTGGAGCTGTACCTGCGCGGCCGGCATGACCGCGGCATCGTGCAGGCACGTCAAGCGCTTGAGCTCGCCGATCCCCGGGCGCAGTCGCGACCCGAGTCCCGGATGCGGGTCTACCTGGCGCTCGATGGTCTGCGTCCCGAGGTGCAGTTTGACGTCTACCACGCAGGTCGGTGGGTAGCGACCGCCGACCTCGCGTTCCCGCATTTACCGGCTCGCTGTCGAGTACGACGGCGTGTGGCACGGCGCGCCGTTACAGGTGGGATCGGATCGCGACCGGCTCAACCGGCTGCATGCCGCCGGCTGGGAAGTTGTCTTCATCACGGGTGAACACCTGCGTGATCCGCACCCACATGCTGTACCTGATTCGCGCCGCCCTCCAGGCCCGCCGAGCTGCGTGAAGGAGTAGGAAGGTGCTTAGCATCCATAAGGCCGTGCACAGGCGGGTAGAAAGGTGCACAAGCATCCATGAGACCGCTGGCGTCCTATATGTCGGGAGTGTCGAGCGTCCCTTTGCTGGGCGACACGATCGGGGACAACTTCGATCGGGCAGCCACGCGCTGGCCGGACCGAGATGCGCTCGTCGACTGCACAAGCCAGCGCCGCTGGACGTATGCGCAGCTGCGCGCGCAGATCGACGCGCTGGCGCACGGGCTGCTGGCCGCCGGGATCGGCAAGGGAGACCGGGTCGGTATCTGGGCGCCGAACTGCCCGGAGTGGCTGCTCACCCAGTACGCCACCGCGAAGATCGGCGCGATCCTGGTCACCATCAACCCGGCGTACCGGAGCAGTGAACTGGAATACGTGCTCAACCAGGCCGGTATCCGGTTGCTGATCGCGGCGCCGTCATTCAAGACCGCCGACTACGCCGAGATGATCTCTCGCGCGCGGCCGAACTGCCCGGCGCTGGAACGCGTGGTACTGATCGGTTCCGCCGAGTGGGATGCCCTACCGGTGCACGACGTCGACCCGGGGCCACTAGGGGCAGCGTTAGCAATGCTATCTCCGGACGACCCGATCAACATCCAGTACACCTCGGGTACTACTGGATTTCCCAAGGGTGCCACGCTGTCGCACCACAACATCCTCAACAACGGTTTCTTCGTCGGTGAGCTATGCGGCTACACCGAGGCGGATCGGATCTGCGTGCCGGTGCCGCTGTACCACTGTTTCGGCATGGTGATGGGCAACCTGGCCGCGACCTCACACGGGGCGGCACTGGTGTACCCGGCGCCGTCGTTCGAGCCGGCGGCGACCTTGCGTGCTGTCGCCCAGCAGCGGTGCACCTCGCTGTACGGGGTGCCCACCATGTTCATCGCCATGCTCGCCGATCCCGACTTCGACACCTACGACGTCTCCTCACTGCGCACCGGGATCATGGCCGGCTCGCCGTGCCCGGTAGAGGTGATGAAGCAGGTCGTCGATCGGCTGGGCATGACCGAGGTGACCATCTGCTACGGCATGACCGAGACCTCCCCGGTATCCACCCAGACTCGGGCGGACGACACGCTGGAGCGGCGGGTGTCCACGGTCGGCCGGGTACACCCGCACCTCGAAGTGAAGATCATCGACCCGGACACCGGTCTGACGGTGCCGCGCGGGACCCCTGGCGAGCTGTGCACCCGCGGGTACTCGGTCATGCTCGGCTACTGGGAGCAGCCGGAGCAGACCGCCGAGGTGATCGACCAGGCGCGCTGGATGCACACCGGCGATCTAGCGGTGATGGACGACGAGGGTTACCTCAACATCACTGGGCGGATCAAGGACCTGGTGATCCGCGGCGGGGAGAACGTTTACCCGCGCGAAATTGAGGAGTTTCTCTACACCCACCCGGACATCCTGGATGCACAGGTGATCGGGGTGCCCGATGAACGTTACGGCGAGGAGCTGTGCGCCTGGGTGCGGCTGCGGCCGGGTGCACCGGCGCTCACCGCCGAGGCACTGCGGGACTTCGCCGCCGGCAAGCTCGCGCACTACAAGATCCCCCGGTACGTGCACCTGGTGGAAGAGTTTCCGATGACCGTCACCGGCAAGGTTCGGAAAGTGGAGATGCGGGAACGGTCGGTGCAGTTGCTCGGGCTGGCACACCTTGCCGCCCGGAAGTACGCCTAAGGCGGATCTGTGTGGCCGGAACCGCCCCAAAAGCGGTGCGAAGTCGTAAGCTGGAGGGCACGCGTCCCGCGTGCGTTCGGGGCGCGTTCGTCTTGCGGGTCGTACGCCCCAGCAGGCGGTACTCCACGAGGGAACGGTGAGGTCAGTGCCGACCGGCAAGGTCAAGTGGTACGACGCGGGCAAGGGCTTTGGCTTCGTCACCCAGGATGGGGGCGCCGACGTCTACGTGCGGTCCACCGCGCTCCCCTCCGGAGTGACCGATCTGAAGTCCGGCCAGCGGGTCGAGTTCGGCGTGGCTGATGGGCGGCGCGGTCCGCAAGCGCTGTCGGTACGGTTGCTGGAGTCACCGCCGTCGGTGGCCGAGGCGCGGCGCCGGCCCGCCGAGGAGCTGCACGGCATGATCGACGACATGATCAAGTTGCTGGAGTCGCGGGTCCAGCCAGACCTCAGACGCGGCCGCTACCCCGACCGCCGCACCACCAAGCGCATCGGCGAACTGGTACGTGCGGTCGCCCACGAGCTCGACCCCTAACCCGCCTCAACCCATCCCCGACATGGAGACATATCGGGGTTCTAGCGGGCGTTTTACCCCGATATGTCTCCACGTCGGGGATCGCGGCGAGCGCTCAGGCGGTACCGAGGCCAGGTACCAGTGATCCGCCGCGCCGGATCAGCAGCATCTGGGCAAGGCCGAGCGCGAGCACCACGGAGACCGATGCGAAGCCGATCCAGTAGGTCGGTGGCAGTAGCACGCCCAGCGCACCGCCCAGCACCCAGGCTGTCTGCAGCACGGTCTCGGACCGGCCGAACGCCGAGGCTCGCGACTCCTCCGGCACGGCGCGCTGGATGACTGCGTCCAGGCAGACCTTGGCCATCGCGCTGGCCGTCGCCGCGACCAGCGCGGTGGCCGCGGCGACGGCGATGCCGCCCACCAGCGCAGCGAGTACCGCCATGGTCAGCCCTGCGGCCACGCAGCCGAGGATGGCCTGAGCGGGCTTACCGAAGTGGATCCGGGCGCCGACGGCGTTGCCGATGAAGCTGCCGGCCCCGGCTGCCGCACCGACGATGCCGAGCAGCACGACCTGCCAGCCGGGCGATCCTTCGGTTTGGGCCTTCACCACGAATGCCACGAACAGGGTGAGGAAGCCGGTAAGCACCCGGGCGGTGCCGTTACCCCACAGCGCCACGACCACCTGGCGGCCCATCGGCTGGCGGCGCCGCGCTGCACCGAGCCGGTTGATGGACTCGGTGCGCAACGAGGCCGGTACCTCCCCTTCGGTGACCTCCACCCACGACGGGATCCGCAAGCACAGTGCCACCCCAGCCAGGCAGATCGCCGCGGTGAACAGCAACGCTCCGGGCGATCCGGCCAGCGCAGCGACCCCAGCCGCGACCGCCCCGGAGACCGCCCCAGCGCCCAGCCCGAACGCGGTGAGTCGCGAGTTCGTCTTCACCAGCGTGATCTCCGGGGGCAGCACCCGCGGGATCACCGCTGCCTGCAGCACGCCGTAGGACTTGGCCAGCACCATGAAACCCAGCGCCGCTGGATACAGCAGCCAGTCGTGCACGTGCGCCGCCATCACGATCAGCAGGAAGGTGCGCCCGGCGAACGACGCCGCCATCGTGACCCGCCTGCCGTGTTGCAGCCGGTCCAGCAGCGGTCCGATCACCGGGGCGACCACCGCGAACGGCGCCACCGTGATCAGCAGGTACAGCGCCACATTCGCCCGGCTCTGCGCGGTGGCAGCGGCGAAGAAAAGCGTGTTGGCCAGCGCGACGGCGATGGCCGCGTTGGCCGCGTAGTCCATCATCGCCGCGTAGGTCAGCGCGGACAGCCCCGAGCGGTCCGCGCCGTCGGCGGTGGCGGCTTGGTGAAAGCGCCGCACGCCGCCGCCGACCAGCTGCCTGCTCCGCCAGGCCGCGACCCGGGTAACGGTGAGCTTGCGCGGTGGCGGTGGACCGCTCGAGGAAGGTTGAGAGCGGGGTTGCTCCGTGGCGGGCGGATCGGGCGGGTCGGCGCGGGTGGTGCGGCTATCCCAGGGATAGCCGTTGCTCGCCTCGGGATGAGGGGGTGGCGCGGGCTCGGGATGCCCCCAACTGAGATGGCCGTTCTCCGGGACCCAGCGCCGGCGCCGGCCCGCGCGGCGGCGCGGCCGGGAGCCACCAGAGGGGGACGGGGGCGGCTTCACGTCCTTCATCCTCCCACTCCACACCGCGCCAGGGGCCGCATCGGGATGCGCTAGTAAGCGACGAAACGTACCCGGAACAGCGAGGGCCAGTGCTTGCCGGTGATCAGGAACTGGTCGGTGCCCGGGATCGCGGCAATACCGTTGAGCACATCGCCGCCGTCTTTCGGGCTGAACAGGCCGGACGCATCCACCACACCGGTCACCGCACCGGTGCTGGGATTGATGCGCATGATGCGGTCGGTCTGGAAGACGTTCGCCCAGACGGCGTCGCCGGTGCACTCGAGTTCGTTGAGCCCTCGCACCGGCTCGCCGTCCAACCGGACCTGCACCTGGCCGACGGCCCCGAACGTCACCGGATCGCGGAAGGTCAGCCGGTCCGAGCCGTCGCTCATCACCAGCTGGTGCTCGTCGTGGCACAAGCCCCACCCCTCGCCGGGGTAGCTCACCTGGTGCTGCTGCGCCAGGGTCGCCGGGTCACGCTCGATGGCCACGCCGCTAGTCCAGGTCAGCTGCCATATCGCGGTGCCGGTGACGGTGAGGCCCTCGCCGAACAGCGGCGCGGGTAACCGGGCTTCCCGCAGCAGGCTGTTCCCGAGCAGCGCGGTGGCCCGGATCCGGGATTGCCCGACCAGGCCGCTGCTCTCATAGAGCACCCCGCCGTGGATCTCCAGCCCTTCGGTATACATAATGGGGTCGTGCCGCAGGGTGGCCAGCACCTGCACGCGTAGCTGCTGTGCGGCGGACCGCTGGATGCTGCAGCCGGTCACCAGAGTGACCGCGATGACCAGCGCAGCGACGAACACCGGCCGGATTTCCGGAGCCCACCGGCCGTGCGGCACAATATGAATCGTGATTGCCGACCCTACCGCGCCGGACGCCGACCTCGCTGCGGCGGTGGAGCTGGCCCGCCAGGAGGCGCAGGTCGAGGCCGGTGAGACTCCGGTCGGCGAGCACGTGGGCGTGCAAGCCGAGGACGGCGGCGCGGTCACCCATCTTTTCGAGGCCGGGCTGCCCGGCTACCGCGGGTGGCGTTGGGCGGTCACAGTAGCCTCCGCGGGCCCGGGAACTCCGGTCACGGTCAGCGAGGTAGTGCTGCTGCCGGGTCCGGACGCGCTGGTGGCGCCGCCCTGGCTGCCGTGGACCGAGCGGCTGCGGGCGGGCGACCTCGGCGTCGGCGATCTGCTGCCCGCCGACCCGGACGATCCCCGCCTGGTACCCGGCTACCTCGGCGAGGACGACCCAGCGCTGAATTCGCTGAGCCCCGAGCTCGGATTGGGCAGGTCGCGGGTGCTCAGCCGGGACGCGCGCCTGGAGCTCCTGGAGCGCTGGCGCGAGGGTGACCACGGTCCTGACTCGGAGATGGCCCGCAGCGCTCCCGACCGGTGCGTGCACTGCGGCTTCTACCTGCCGCTCGGTGGCCTGCTGTCCGCCGCCCTCGGGGTGTGCGGTAACGACCTGGCTCCCGCTGACGGGCATGTGGTGCATGCCGAGTTCGGTTGCGGCGCGCATTCCGAGATCCGGGTTGATACCAGCCCTAACGTGCCGGTGGCCGAGCTGGTCTACGACGACGCCGAGTTGGAGCTGCTGCCCTGGCCACCGGGGGAGTAACGGAACCCCTCGGCACTGACCCGTTTCACACCGGGAAGTTGCGCGACGGGGTACTGGCCGCTTGGCGGGGTTCCCCGACGCGGTTCCGGGAGGACGCCAACGCTGAGGCCGACCTGGCCCTCCTCGGTTACGCGGACCGGTTGCTCGTCGAGCTGGCACAAAACGCCGCGGATGCCGCCCTGCGCGCGGGAGTGCCGGGCTACCTGCGGGTCAGCGTCACGGACGGCGTCTTGCGCGCCGCGAACACCGGGGCCCCGCTGGACGCGGCCGGGGTGGCCGCGCTGGCCGCGCTGCGCGCCTCAGCCAAGCGATCCGGGGACAGCGTCGGCCGGTTCGGGGTCGGCTTCGCCGCGGTGCTCGCGGTCAGCGACGCGCCGCGGGTGATCTCCCGCTCCGGCGGGGTGGAGTTCTCCGCCGAGCGGACTGCGGCGGCGATCGCTGGTGACCCGGCGCTGAGCGCCGAGCTGGCCCGCCGCGGTGGCCGGCCCCCGGTGCTGCGGCTGGTCTGGCCGGCCGGCGGCGAGCCGCCGGCCGGGTTCGATACCGAGGTGCAGTTGCCGTTACGCGCCGGCGTCGACGTCGAT
>DASQVU010000369.1:0-4354 GCA_035640615.1 Pseudonocardiaceae bacterium | reverse complement strand
CCGCCACCCCGGTACTGACCGTGCGCCAAGCATGGGGACACCGGGCCTACCGTGCCGCGCTGGCCGCGAACTTCGCCAACGGTTGGGCGGTCTATGGCGTGCGGGTGTCCCTGGTACCGCTGTTCGTCGTCGAAGTGCTGCACCGTCCTGGGTCACTGGCCGGGGCGGCACTGTCGGTCTTCGCCGCCGGCACCGTCACCGTGCTGGTGTTCTCCGGCCGCCTGGTCGATCTGGTCGGGCGCCGGCTACCGATGCTGGTGGGGCTGGCCGTCACCGGTGCCGCGACCGTGTGGCTGGGCTTCACCCGCGGGATGCCGGAGTTCCTGGCTGCCGCGTTGATTGCCGGTGCCGGCGCCGGGCTGGTGACGCCGGCCCAGGGCGCCACGGTGGCTGACGTGGTCGGGTCCCGGGCCAAGGGTGGCCCGGTGCTCGCCCTGGTGCAGATGACCGCCGATATCGGATCGATTTGCGGCCCGATCGCTACCGGCCTGCTCGTCGATCACCTGTCCTATCTGGCGGCGTTCACCTTGACCGGCGGTGTCGCCTTGCTTGCCGCGCTGGTCTGGCTGCGAGCGCCCGAGACCCTACCCCGGGCTGAGGAGGAACCCGCGCAGGTCGGCACACCAAGCTTGAGCAGACGTGGTTGACGTGCACCCGCAGCCCGAGCGACCGGCCGCAATCCACTACGCTGCGCGCATGCTTCGGCTATCCCGCCCCGTTGTCGACGGTCTCGGCACCGTGGTGCGGCTCGGGCTGGCGGCGGTCTTTTTGGTCTCCGGCGCCCTCAAGGTTATCGACCCGGCGCAGACTCGGGTTGCGGTGCTCGCTTACCAGCTGCTGCCGGCCTATCTGGTCGGCCCGGTCGCCACCGGATTGCCCCTGGTGGAGCTGGTCCTAGGAACCCTGCTCGTAGCGGGCGCGTTCACCCGGTGGGTCGCCCTCGCCAGCGGGCTGCTGCTGCTGGCGCTGATGGCGGGGATGGCGCAGGCGTGGGCCCGTGGACTCGCTATCGATTGTGGATGCTTCGGCGGAGGCGGTGCGGTTCCCCAGGGCAGCACGCGGTACCCCCAGGAGTTGGCTCGGGATCTTGGGTTTGAGTTGTTGGCGTTGTGGCTGCTGCTGCGCCCCCAGACGGCGCTGAGCGTCGACAGGTGGCTGCGCGCGGATCCAGACAGAGGGTGGGGTGGAGCCGGTTACCCGGCGAGATAAGCAGGGAGGAACGAGTTGTGAGCGCCGAACGAACTGAAGACAAGCGCACCCGGCAGGGCGCGCAGGCGGTCGCGGCCGCGCGCAATAGCGGCGGTGGGAGCCGGATGGTCATCGCTGGGATCGCCATCATCGTGCTGCTCGCGGTTGTCGTCGGGGGAGCCCTATTCCTGCAGCACCGTAACGCGCCGCGCCAGCTCGGCACGGCGATTCCGGTCGCTGCCGCCGGGCCGCAGTACCCGGTGAGCGTGCAGGGTGACACCATCGTGACCGGTAGTCCCCAGGCGCCGGTGACCATCGACATCTACGAAGACTTCCTGTGCCCGCACTGCGGCCAGTTCGAGCACACCTACCATCCGCGGCTGGCCCAAGCCGCCGCAGACGGCAAGGCCAAGGTGATCTATCACCCGGTCGCGATCCTTGACTCGCGCTCAATCCCACCGGGGTACTCCACGCTGGCGGCCGGTTCGACGTTCTGCGCGGCTAACGCAGGCATCTACCCGCGGTTCCACGACAGCTTGTTCGCCAGCCAGCCGCCCGAGGGCGGTCCCGCCTGGACCACAGCGCAGCTCCAGCAGCTCGGCGCAACCCTCGGCGCCGGCCCCGGGTTCGCGAACTGCGTGCAGGCCGGTGCTGACCAGCGCATCGCCACCGCCACGGACAACGCGAGCAAGTACATCAGCGGGCTGCGGGCGGATCACATGTTCGGCACTCCGACCGTCCTGGTGAACGGTTCGGTGGTGGAAGACGTGACCGACGGTCAATGGCTGGACCAGGCGCTCAGCGGCGCTCACCGCTGATCTGATCCTGGCATCAGGGATCACCTCGGGTCTCGTGTAGGGTGTCCTACGCACCGCGACGAGTTCGTGGTGATTCCATTGGGGCTGTAGCGCAGCTGGTAGCGCACCGCACTGGCAGTGCGGGGGTCACGGGTTCGAGTCCCGTCAGCTCCACCGATTAGTCATTGTGCGAACAGCCGTTGGGGGCGTGGTTTGCCCGGTTGTTCGGTGGCTTGAGCAATCGACGATCCGTTGATCGTCCAACGTCTCAGTACGCTGTTCAGCGAGCTACGCGAACGGTCTCTCGGTGCAGACGAGAGTCGGACTCTTAATCGTGCAGCTAGCCGAAGCGACACGCGACTAAGACGAAGAGAGGCATCGATGACGGATGACCATGCTTTCATCACGTGGGGAAATTTACCCACAGCAACGATGAGGGCACATGTGTCCAGCTAGGCCATGGTGTGCCGGGTTGCGCACTGGTGCGTGACAGCAAAGATCGACAAGGCGCCGCGCTGCGGTTTAGCCAGCGTCAATGGCTCACATTCGCTACTGCGCTACAAGCCGGCGACTTCGATTAATCGAGCGCTAGCATTCACACGGGGAATGTTGAAAATGAATAACCCTCACCCGTCTGCGCCGGTGAGGGTTATTGACTGGGAATCGGGTGATTCAGTCCGGTGACACGTTGTTCATGCGCTGCACGATCTGGCGCCACCCAGCTGCGCATGTGGCCGAGTCGCTGCGCCGCGGTGACGGTGTGATCGTCGCTGGCCGCTGCGGCAACGGCCATTCGACACTCAAGATGGTGACAAGCGACCGTGATCGAGCTGGACGTTGAGGAGATCGGCCCATCACTGCGGTACGCCATGGCCAAGCCCAAGGTGGGGGCCACTGAGCAGCGCCAGGACACCTCTGCCCCGATGATGAGCCGTCCTTCTAGGGTCATCGGCTCTCAGGCCCGGCTGGTCGCTGCACGGCTGGCCGGGCCTTTCCGCGTCCAACGGGGATTGCAAGCACCTATTTACACGATCGCTGTCGACGAGGTAACAGGTCACTGGTGATGTCCGATATCCGGTGTAGGAGCACGAACAAACTGGGGGGTACATGAGATGACCGACACCACCGAGGCGGCCTACCAGTTCACTGCCGCCCAAGCAATTGCCTTAATGACCGTGATGACTGCCGTCGCTTTGATCGCCGCCACTGCGCTCTTTCTTCTCATCGTCTAGCGCCAACCGCAACGTACGGCCCTCGATCGATCCGGTCGGGGGCCGTTCCATGTCCAGGAGCGCCCGCGGGCAGCAGCGGCGCACCGGGCAACGCCGGCAGAGCAACACAGCAGCCCACCGCTGCCGGCGTTGCGCGGTGGCCTCGCCAGGACGGCGGTCATCGAACAGCTCGCCCTGCTCACGGCACGCCGCGCCGGGTAGTGACGGCGCGTGTGTTTGACGGAAAGCAGCGTGCGGTCTGTGTGGTCGAGCGGCACGGTGCGGCTGCGATGCACCAGACGCGTCACCACGCGGTGCGGCACACCGACGAGGTTCGGCTCACCGGTGGTGCCCGACGTCGGCATGCCGTAGGCCAGGTCGTCGCTCGTCACGGCGACGGGTGCCGCCCCACCGGGGGTGCCCACGAGCACCACCGGTGTGCGGCCGAGACCGTCGGCCAGACCGGGCAGAATGACGCACGCGGCCACGCCGGCACGTCGGACCGACGACGAGGTCCGACAAACTGCATCCCCGATGTTCAGGTGCAACGACTAAGAGCAACCGAGGGCATTGGAGGGTTATGCGGCGACGGTGGTGACGGTGTAGGTCTCGGAGGCGCATCCCGTGACACGGAAGCCGCCAGCGACTGGTTCCACGCCGAGGTCGGTCACGTGGCTGGTAGTCAGGTGTGGTGGACCGTGTCCACGGTCGGGTATCCACAGCAGCAACTGGCAATTGGCGGCCGGGTTGGGGTTGTGCCCGGCGAGGGTGATGGCTGCGGTGTCGGGGTCGCTGCGCAGCGCGGTGAGCCATCCTGGTGCGGCCTGGGGGTAGGGCGCTGACAGTGGCACAGCGAATGGCGCGGGCATGCCCAGGGTGGTGCCAGATGGGCAGGCGTACCGGTTGAGGTTGCCGATTACCGGACCGATCCCGGAGGCGATGACGTTGTGTGGGTCGCCGCAGGCTTGCTTCCATACCCACCAGGCGCCGCCGATGCGGTAGGTGTCGGCGGCTGCGGTGTAGCGCCGCACTTTGGCAGCGTCGGTTTGCGGGTCGCCGAACCATCCCCATTCCCCGGCCCACAGTGGCTCGTGGTAGCTGGCGGCCACGGTTTGCGCGATTGCGAAGCCCTGTTCAATGGTGACCGTGTTAGGCGGC
>DASQVU010000368.1:0-4183 GCA_035640615.1 Pseudonocardiaceae bacterium | reverse complement strand
GAGCCTTGTAGCCGTCGTATTGCTGGGTCTTGGCGTTGTTTTTGGTCCAGTCCTGACCTGCCGGCAACCCATCAGCCTGGCTGTTGATTTCCGGGGTGAACAGGTCCTGCACGCCCGTGCCGGAGGGGCCATCGAGGATCTCGTAGGCGGGGTGCTTGTCCGACCACGCGGTGCGCAGGTTGTGCGCCACGGCGACCTCGAAGATCGTGTTCACTTTGAGGTACTGGTGCGGGTAGACCGGCTGACACGTCTTCGGGTCGACCAGGAGCTGCTTGGTGTCGATCAGGGTTTCCGGGTGGGCGGTCATCGACAGGATGCTGCCGGGCAGGCCCGTCAATCCTTGGCCGGCGTCTAGTGAGGTCGGATCGCGATCGAGGTTCTCGGCGTAGTCCACGTCAGCGCCGGTGGGTGCCGCGGCGGGGCAGCTTGTCGTGCCCGCCGGCAGCAGTTTGTGGTTGAAGGTTGAGTCGTAGTACACGCCGGTGGTCTGCGGGTTACCACCGGTGGCCTGGGCGAGCATGCCCGGGAATGAGTCCGAGGGCACCGGAGTGCTGGCCTGGGTGAACTGCACGCCCCGGTGCACCAGCGCGGCCAGGGCCGAATGCGGGAAGTTTGCGACATACCAGTCCAGATCGGCCTGGTGCAGTCCATCAACGGACAGCAACAGCACGTGCCGGGTGCGTGCCTCAGGTGAGGGGTCGGCGGCTGCTGCTGCTACGGGCGCGATCAACGCGCCGACGAGCACGGCGGCAGCGAGAATGGTGGTGCGGCGCGGTAAACGCATGGCAGGCGAACCTCCAAAAGTGACCGGCCGGCTGGCTGGTGTCAGTCCAAGGACAAGGTTTGGAAGCGGCCTGCAACACACGCGGACGTGAACCGAGGACGAAGGCGGCGACAGCACCAGTCAGCGACGGCTGCCAAACCGTCAGTGCATGTCCCCCGTTGACGATCCGTTCAGCCGCCGGCGTGTGCTCGGTCATTTCTGGCTCGTCTCATTCGCGGCGTCGACACCCCTCTGCCCGCGATCGAGAGGACTCGAGGTGACTAGACACAAGATCCGGCTCGGCGCCCTCGCCGGGGCGGCGGCCATCGCGAGCGCGCTCGCCTCGGCCATGCCGGCCGCAGCGACTGCTCACGACCCACCGAGCACCGCCACGCCTATCCAGCATCTGGTGGTGATCTTCCAGGAAAACGTGTCGTTCGACCACTACTTCGGCACATATCCCAACGCCGCCAACCTCCCCAGCGAGCCTGCGTTCCACGGCGCCCCGCACACCCCAGCGGTGAACGGTCTGACACCCACGCTGCTCAACCACAACCCCAGCGCCGCCCAACCCGTGCGGTTGAACCGCTCGGAGCGGCTGACCTGCGATCAGGATCACGACTACACCGCAGAACAGAAGGCCTTCGACAACGGCAAGATGGACCAGTTCGTCCAATTCACGCAGACCGCCTTCTGCTCGCCGCCCGACATCAGCAAGACCGGTCTGGTCATGGACTACTACGACGGGAACACCGTCACCGCGATGTGGAACTACGCCCAGCGCTTCGCGATGAGCGACAACAGCTATAACACGGTCTTCGGGCCCTCCACGCCGGGTGCGCTCAACCTCGTCTCGGGCCAGACGCACGGCGCCACTCCCAGCGCGCCGACCAGCTCGGTGGCCAACGGGACCGTTATCGGCGACCCCGACCCCAGCTTCGACGACTGCTCGGCCGGCACCACGGTGGCCATGAGCGGCCCCAACATCGGCGAGCTGCTCAACGCCCAGCACCTCAGCTGGGGCTTCTTCCAGGGCGGCTTCCGACCCAGCACACCGTTCAACCCGGCCACCGGCGCCAAGGCCGTCTGTGGCAACTCGCACGCCAACATTGGCGGCGCCACCGTCACCGACTACAGCGCTCACCACCAGCCGTTCCAGTACTACGCCGCCACCGCCAACCCCCACCACCTACCGCCATCCTCGACCGCCGCCATCGGGCACGACGACGCCGCGCACCACCAGTACGACCTGGCCGATTTCACCGCCGCCCTGCAGGCCGGGAACCTGCCAGCGGTCTCGTTCCTCGAGGCCGCCAAATACCAAGACGGCCACCCCGGCTACTCCGATCCGCTGGATGAGCAGCACTTCCTCGTTGACACCCTCAACGCGCTGCAGAAGTCCACAGACTGGCGCTCCACCGCCGTCGTCATTGCCTACGACGACTCCGACGGCTGGTACGACCACCAGCCCAGCCCGATCCTGAACCCCAGCCAGTCACCGCAAGACGCGCTGACCTCCCCTGGTGTCTGCGGATCAGCGGCGACACCGCTGGCAGGCTTCCAGAACCGCTGCGGCTACGGACCCCGCACGCCGCTACTGGTGATCTCCCCCTACGCCAAACGAAACTTCGTCGACCACACCCTCACCGACCAGACCTCGATCCTGCGCTTCATCGAGGACAACTGGCTCTCCGGCACCCGGATCGGCAACGGCTCCTTCGACGCCCTCGCCGGACCACTTACCTCCATGCTCGACTTC
Organism: Pseudonocardiaceae bacterium; assembly: GCA_035640615.1. Lineage (GTDB taxonomy): Bacteria > Actinomycetota > Actinomycetes > Mycobacteriales > Pseudonocardiaceae. Next base: position 1,661 of record DASQVU010000368.1, on the reverse strand, counting down.
GACCACCACAACAACGGCAAACTCATCCTCGACCCGACCACCGGCATCCCGACGGAGGAATGACCCAGACTGGCTCGACGCCGGGGTGGCCTTCATCAATCCAACTACCCGCAAGGCCACGCCGGCCGGGTCTGGCCATCTCATGCCGAGTTCATTCGCGCCGTTCGCTTTGCTCGTACACCTGGGCTGGTGGACCGATGATGAGCGGGTCGGGTGTGCCGACGACATCGGGGTCTTTCGTTGGATAGTCCAGGGTAGACAGCACCCAGCGCAGGGCCGCGATCCGGCCGCGTTTTTTGTCGTTGCTTTTCACAACCGTCCACGGCGCCGCTGCGGTGTCAGTGCGCGCGAACATGGCGTCCTTGGCCTCGGTGTAGTCGTCCCAGCGGTTGAGCGACGCCAGGTCGACCGGACTGAGTTTCCATTGCCGGAGCGGGTCGATGACCCGGATGATGAACCGGGTCCGCTGTTCGGCCCGGGACACTGAAAACCACAATTTGATCAAATGGATACCATCGTCGACCAATGCCCGTTCCAGCCCGGGTGTCTGTACCATGAAATCCTCGTACTCGCTGGGGGTACAAAAGCCCATTACGCGTTCCACGACGGCGCGGTTGTACCACGATCGGTCGAACAGTACGATTTCCCCGGCGGCCGGCAGTTGGTTGAAATAGCGCTGGAAATACCATTGCGTACGCTCCCGTTCGCTGGGTTTTCCCAACGCCACCACCCGCGTTCCGCGCGGATTCAGATGCTCAGTGAAGCGCTTGATAGTGCCACCCTTACCCGCCGCGTCACGGCCTTCGAAAAGCACCACGACCCGCTGGGCGCTGTCTTTAACCCAGGACTGCATCTTCAACAGCTCGATCTGCAGGGCCCGCTTGGTGCGCTCGTAAGCCTGGCGGTCCATCCGCTGGGTGTACGGGTAGTCCTGCCGCCAGGTAGCGATCTCACACCCGTCGGAGCCGAGAAGTACCGCGTCATCATCGTCTAGCTCGGTCACCGACACGCCCGCCACGCTGTCCAACAGATCCACCGTCCGCAACGCCTCCCGCAGCGCCCGCCGGGTCGGCTCAGAATGACCCGCTGCCCGGGGGGTACGGCGAAAACCATGGACCACTTGCTCGGCCGAGGTCATGACCTATCCCCTCTCAGTCGCAGCCGATCACGCATCGGAGACTGCAATTCCATCCGACCGCTTGTCACACGTTCGCCACCATGACGAGCAGCTCCCAGGCCGCTAACCGGCAACCGTGACGGTTGACGGAAACACCCGGATGACGCGAGCTTCCTAGGCCGCTGTCGCCAGCGCCTGGCGGGGGCGGCCACAAGTGGAACGCCATCGATGCTATCGGTAGTCACCGGCGCATGACGGGAGGTGGCAAAAACCATTACGGCCAGAGCCACGAAACCCGCGGTAATGACGACGCCGAGAAGGTTAGCGCCCAGGTCTTAGTGGTCGCTGTCGTGCCCGTGCTGCCCTGCTCGCCATGGAATAGCTGCCGCCCACCACTACCGAGGTCGGTAGGCTCCCCATCGAGCAGCCGCTGAAAAGTGACGACCATTACCGAACGCTGACCGCGAATCGGTGTTTCGTAAATTATCCGATCAACAGGAGTCGTAATCCGTGCGACGCTTGAGCCAACCAATGTCTAGTGCCT
>DASQVU010000367.1:0-3389 GCA_035640615.1 Pseudonocardiaceae bacterium | reverse complement strand
CTGCTGTCCCAGCCGGCGCCGGGTGCGCCGGGAACCGGGCTGCGCATGACCTGGTAACGGCCTGCCCGCACGCCGGTGCTCTCGCTTACGGAGGCACCCCGATGGCTGCACCAACCCGACCAGCGCCAGTAACGAAGGCCCGCCGTGGGGAGGGCCAGTGGGCGATGGGGCATCTCGAGCCCCTCAACCCCAATGAGCGGACCAAAAAAGACGACGACGGCCTCAACGTCCGGCGCAGAATCGAGACCATTTACGCCCAGCGGGGCTTCGACTCGATCGATCCCGCCGATCTCCGCGGCCGGTTCCGCTGGTGGGGCCTGTACACCCAGCGCCGGCCGGGCATCGACGGTGGGCGCACCGGCACGCTGGAACCCGAAGAACTCGACGACTGCTACTTCATGATGCGAGTGCGCATTGACGGCGGCGCGCTGACCACCGAGCAGTTGCGGGTGGTCGGCGAGATGTCCCGGCTGTATGCCCGCGATACCGCCGACATCACTGACCGGCAGAACATCCAGTACCACTGGATCCGGATCGAGGATGTGCCCGCGATCTGGGAGCAGCTCGAGGCTGTCGGGCTGTCCAGCACCGAGGCCTGCGGTGACTGCCCCCGGGTGGTGCTGGGCTCCCCGGTCGCCGGCATCGCTGCTGAGGAGATCATCGACGGCACCCCGGCGATCGAGGAGATCAAACGCCGCTATATCGGCAGCCGCGAGTTCTCCAACCTGCCCCGCAAGTACAAGACCGCGATCTCCGGGCTGCAGGACGTCGCGCACGAGGTCAACGACATCTCCTTCGTCGGGGTGGTGCACCCCCACTACGGCCCGGGCTTCGACCTGTGGGTAGGCGGCGGGCTATCGACCAACCCGAAGATCGCGCAGCGGTTAGGCACCTGGGTGCCGCGGGACGAGGTTCCGGAGGTCTGGGCGGGCGTGACGGCGGTGTTCCGCGACTACGGCTACCGGCGGCTGCGCCACCGCGCCCGGATCAAGTTCCTCATCGCCGATTGGGGCCCGCAACGCTTCCGCGACGTGTTGGAGACCCAGTACCTGCACCGCCCCCTCCTTGACGGTCCCGCCCCGCCGCCACCGGCGGCGCCGATCGACCACATCGGTGTGCACCGCCAGCACGACGGCAAGTTTTACCTCGGCGTCGCCCCGGTGGCCGGGCGGATTTCGGGTGGCACGCTGGTCGACGTGGCGAAGCTTGTCGAGCGGGCCGGGTCCACCCGGGTCCGGCTGACGCCGTACCAGAAACTCGTCGTGCTTGACGTGGTGAAAGCTGAAGTGGACGGTCTGGTCGCGGCGCTGAGCCGGCTCGGTTTGCGCGCCGATCCCACCCCGTGGCGGCGCTCGGTGATGGCCTGCACCGGCATCGAGTTCTGCAAGCTGGCCATCGTGGACACCAAGAACCGGGCGATCACCCTGGTCGGCGAGCTGGAGCAGCGGCTGGCCGACATCCAATCCACCCTGGACACGCCAATGTCGGTGCATCTCAACGGATGTCCGAACTCGTGTGCCCGGATTCAGGTCGCCGACATCGGGCTTAAAGGCCAGCTGGTCACCGACGCGCAGGGCAACCAGGTCGAGGGCTTCCAGGTCCACCTGGGCGGCGGGCTCGGGCTGGACAGCGGCTTCGGTCGCAAGCTGCGCGGGCACAAGGTGACCTCCACCGAGCTGGCCGGCTACGTGGAGCGGGTGGTGCGGGGTTACGCGCAACAGCGCCAGCCCGGCGAGCGGTTCGCGCAGTGGGTGGCGCGCGCGGACGAGAGCGCTCTGCGATGACTGCGGCGACGGTGGCCCGAGCAGTCCCGTTTTACTGCCCGTACTGCGGGGGCGAGGACCTGCGGCCCCACGAAGATCCGCCGGCAGCGTGGCACTGCGCGGGCTGCCAACGGGTGTTCGTGGTCCGCCTCGTGGGGCTGGTCGCGCCGGTGACGCAATGACCGCTGATCTGAAGCGGTTGGCGCAACGAGCCGGCCGGGAACTGGAGTCAGCCCCGGCGCAGGAGATCATGCGCTGGGCGGTACGGACCTTCGGCGCCCGGTTCGCGGTGGCGTCGTCAATGCAGGACGCCGTGCTCGTGCACCTGGTATCGCAGGTCGCCGCGGGCGTCGACGTGCTGTTCCTGGACACCGGTTATCACTTCGCCGAGACGTTGGGGACCTGCGATACCGTCGCGACGACCTACAATGTCAACCTGATCGCCCTCAGACCCCGCCAGACCGTCGCCGAACAGGACGCCTCGCACGGCGCCCGGCTACACGACCGTGATCCCGACCTATGCTGCCGGTTGCGCAAGGTTGCCCCGCTGGATCGCGCGCTGACCCGCTACGACGCCTGGGCCACCGGAGTACGCCGCGCCGAGGCGCCGGGTAGGGCCGGCATACCGGTGGTGTCCTACGACGCGAGGCGGGACAAGGTCAAGATCGCCCCGATCGCTGCGTGGACCGACAAGGATGTCGAGGACTACATCGCCGAACACGCCATCCTGGTCAACCCGCTGCGCAGTGCGGGGTACCCCTCGATCGGCTGCGCCCCGTGCACGCGCGCGGTGAGCGTCGGAGAAGATCCTCGGGCCGGACGCTGGGCCGGCGTGGCCAAGACCGAGTGCGGGATACACACATGAGCCGGGGCACCACCGTGTGGCTCACCGGGCTGTCCGGTGCGGGCAAGACGACGATTGCCGAGGCGGTCGCCGGCCAGCTGCGGGCCGCCGGCCGGGAGGTCGAGGTGCTCGACGGCGACGAGCTGCGCCGCGGCCTGTCGGCTGGGCTGGGCTTCTCGCGCGAAGATCGGGACATCCACGTGCGCCGGGTTGGGTTCGTGGCCGAGCTGCTCTCCCGGCACGGTGTCATCACGCTGGTTCCCGTAATCGCCCCGTACGCGGCCACTCGCGATGAGGTACGCGCCCACCACGATGCCCACGCCACCGGCTACCTGGAGGTGCATGTGGCGACACCGCTGGCGGAGTGCGCCCGCCGGGACGTGAAGGGCCTCTATGCGCGGGCGGCAGCTGGCGAGCTGACCGGGATGACCGGTGTGGACGATCCGTACGAGGAGCCGGACAAGCCGGATCTGCGGTTCGACACCACGGGTGGGGATGTCCCAGTGGTGGCCCAGCAGGTGCTGGATCTGCTGATCGAGAGGGGGGTGGCGTGACCGCGACTATGATGCCACCAGCTGCCGTAGATGTAGATCATCTTGCGGCACTGGAATCCGAGGCAGTGCACATCGTTCGTGAGGTGGTCGCCGAGTTCGACCGTCCGGTGCTGCTGTTCTCCGGCGGCAAGGACTCCGCGGTGTTGCTGCACCTGGCGCTACGCGCAATGCATCCCGCGCCGCTGCCGTTCCCGTTGCTCCATGTGGACACCGGGCACAACTTTCCCG
>DASQVU010000366.1:0-15788 GCA_035640615.1 Pseudonocardiaceae bacterium | reverse complement strand
GCCAGATCTACCCGGTAGTGATCACTGTCACTGCGGCAGATGGCGCCGTCCGGATGCCCGACGAGCAGGCCGGTCAGATCGCGGACGTGGTGATGGAAGCCCGCAAACGCAAGCCGGGCGGCTGACGCTAACCTCGTCTTTCCGCCAATCCCATGTCCACAGGAGTCCCCGCTGTGACGATGCCGTTCTACGCCTCGGTCGAGCAGGTCATGCGCGACCGTTCGGAGCTCGCCCGCAAGGGCATCGCTCGAGGTCGCGGTGTCGCCGTGCTGAGCTATTCCCGCGGGGTGCTGTTCGTCGCCGAGAACCTGTCCACCGCACTGCACAAGATCTCTGAGATTTACGATCGGATCGGTTTCGCCGCGGTCGGCCGCTACAACGAGTACGAGAACCTCCGGCAGGCCGGAATCCGGCTCGCCGACCTTCGCGGCTACTCCTACGATCGGCGTGACGTCACCGGTCGCGGCCTGGCCAACGCTTACGCACAGACTTTGGGCACCATTTTTTCCGAACAGCAGAAGCCTTTCGAGGTGGAGTTGTGCGTCGCTGAGGTGGGTGCCACCCCCGACTCCGACCAGCTCTACCACCTCACGTACGACGGTTCTATCGGGGACGAACCGGACTTCGTGGTGATGGGCGGTCAGGCGGACGTGATCTCCACGGCCCTCAAGGAATCGTTCCGGCGGGACATGGACACCGCCGAGGCTGTCGCCGCTGCGGTGAAGGCGTTGAGTTCGGTGTCCACTCACGTCAACGGGACCGGCACGCGCACCCTCGGCGTTGGTCAGCTTGAGGTTGCGGTGCTGGACCGGTCCCGTCCGCGCCGCGCCTTCCGGCGTATCACGGGAGCGGCGCTGACCGCGCTGCTCCCCAGCGCCAACCCCGTGCCGGACGAGTCGGCAGCTAAGGAGACCGACGGCTCTGGTTCCGGTTAGTACGTCGGCGGCGCTGAGGAATCCGAGAGCGGGCGGTAAACCTTTAACGCGGCTGGTTGGATGAAAAACTCGAACCGGCTGCCCTCCACCACGACCTCACCGTCAGTGGCTAGCGCGAGCGGTGGTCCCAATATCTCGACCAGCAGTTCGGCGCGTTCCTGCTGAACGTAGGTGCGGCTTTGTTTCAACGCCCCGGTCAGCGCACCGATCAGAAACCGGGTCCGGGACAGCTGCACGTCGGCACGGACATAGCGGACGTCGATCAGTCCCGAATCCAGCCGGTGCCGAGCTGCGGCGGCGAAGCCGCGAGGGCGGTAGAGCCCGTTGCCGACAAACACCAACCAGACCTTGCGGGGCACCCCGTCGATGCGTGCCACCAGCGGGTCCGACTCCCGCAGCACCTGGATCAACGCCAGAGCGGCCGCCGGCCACTTACCCCAACGCGCCTCCCTGCGCTCACGCAGCTCAACCAGGTCGGGGTAGCCACCGAGGCTGGCCGTGTTGACGAACCAGTGCGGTGGCGCCCGGTCGATCCGCACTGCCCCTAGGTCCACCGCCACCGCATTGCCCTCGCGCACCGCGTCGACCGCGTCGGAGACCTCGGACACCCCGATATCGCGCGCGAAGTGGTTGAGCGTGCCGGCAGGCACTACCACGAGCGGCAGCCCCCGGCTGGCGGCCACCGCGGCAACCGCGGCCACAGTTCCATCCCCACCGGCAACGCCGAGCGCACGCACCGGCGCCTCAGCGGCGTCCAGCTCTGCCTGCAGTTGCTTGCTGAGATCGCCGTCCGGCTCGATGAACACCTGCCGAGCTGCGGGCCAGGCGGTGGCCAATTCCGCACCGGGGTGCTCACCCTCGTTCCCCGAACTAGGATTGATCACAACGACCAGACCCGAACCGTCGGGTAGCGCCGGGACCCTGGTCGTATGCCTGCTGTCGGCGGATTCGCCGACCCGCAGCGGCCACCAGCGGCGGGTGGCCAGCGCGATGCAGCCACCCATGAGCATTCCCGCGGCCACGTCCGAGGGCCAGTGGACGCCCGTGTGCACCCTGGAGTACGCCACTCCGGCCGCGATCGGTGCTACCACGAAGCCGGCAGCGGGACACTCCATCGCTACCGCAGTGGCGAATGCGGCTGCGGACGCGGCATGACCGGAGGGGAACGACGACGACCGTGGATGATCCCGCAGGGCCAACCGGCGCGCCCAGGATAGGTCTTCGTAAGCCGGCCGCCGCCGCGGTAACAAGGGTTTGGCGAGTGCATTGATGGTAAAGCTGGCCCCACCGATCGCCGCCACGCCGCGCAGCGCGGCCCGCCGAGTGGCACCGTGACGGCTGGCCAGCACCGCAGCTATCGCGAACCACAGCAGGCTATGGTTTGCGGCAGTGGTGAGACCTTTGAAGGCCACGTCAGCGGGCCGACGCGGGATGCTCGCGCTACGACTCACTAACTGACGGTCGACCCGGTCGATTTTCGCCGCTACGGTGCGCAACCAATCCTGCACGTTGACAGCTTAAGTCAGCCCGGACGGACGGCCTGCAAGACGGCCCCAGCAGCCTAGGCTAAACGGTATGCAGCGGCGGATCTTCGGCATTGAGACCGAGTTCGGGGTTACCTGCACCTTTCATGGCCAACGCCGGCTGTCGCCGGATGAGGTCGCTCGCTACCTGTTCCGGCGAGTGGTCTCGTGGGGTCGTTCGTCCAATGTCTTCTTGCGCAACGGTTCCCGGCTTTACCTCGACGTGGGCTCCCATCCTGAGTACGCCACCGCAGAGTGCGACGATCTGTCCCAGCTGGTCACCCATGACAAGGCTGGTGAACGGATCCTGGAAGACCTCCTTGTTGATGCCGAGCGGCGGCTGGCCGACGAAGGTATCGGCGGCGACATCTTCCTGTTCAAGAACAACACCGACTCCGCCGGCAACTCGTACGGCTGCCATGAGAACTATCTGGTGGCCAGGGCAGGTGAGTTCTCCCGGATCGCCGATGTGCTGTTGCCCTTCCTGGTCACCCGGCAGCTGGTCTGTGGCGCCGGCAAGGTACTCCAGACACCTCGCGGCGCCGTGTATTGCCTGTCGCAGCGCGCTGAGCACATTTGGGAAGGGGTTTCCTCGGCGACCACCCGCTCCCGCCCGATTATCAACACCCGCGACGAGCCCCATGCCGACGCCGAGCGGTACCGCCGCTTGCATGTGATCGTTGGCGATTCGAACATGTCCGAGGTGACCACCCTGCTCAAGGTGGGCACCGCCAACCTGGTCCTGGAGATGGTCGAGGAGGGCGTCGCATTTCGCGACTTCACGCTGGACAACCCGATCCGGGCGATCCGTGAGATCAGCCATGACCTCACCGGCCGCCGGGGGGTTCGGTTGGCCGGCGGGCGCGAGGCTTCGGCGTTGGACATCCAGCGGGAGTATTACGTGCGCGCCGTGGATCACATCGCCCGCCGCGGGTCTGATCCGCTGACCGACCGGGTTATGGAGCTGTGGGACCGTACGTTGAGAGCGGTAGAGCGCCAAGACCTCACCCTCATCGATCGTGAGATCGATTGGGCAATCAAGCACCGGCTCGTTGAGCGTTATCGAGCCAAGCACCGAATGGAGCTGTCCAACCCGCGGATCGCGCAACTGGACCTCGCGTATCACGACATCCGCCGCGGCCGCGGGCTGTTCGATCTGCTGCAGCGCAAGGCGCTGGTCGACCGGGTGACCGACGATGGAGAGATCGAGGCCGCGAAGGACACCCCACCCGCAACCACCCGAGCCAAGCTGCGGGGTGATTTCATCGCCGCTGCGCAGGCCGCAGGCCGCGATTTCACCGTCGACTGGGTACACCTCAAGCTGAACGACCAGGCCCAGCGCACCGTGCTGTGCAAGGATCCGTTCCGCGCTGTTGACGAAAGGGTGGAGCGTCTTATCGCTTCGTTGTGAGCCACACTGCATAACACCGAACGCCGCTCACGAGCGGCAGGCGTAGCCTGCCGCCGTGGCCGCTTCCCGCGCCGAGCGCCTGGTCAATCTGGTGATCTGCTTGCTGTCCAGCCGGCAGTACCTGTCGGCTGAGCGGATCCGGCGAATCGTGCCCGGCTACGCCGACGCCCCCTCCGACGAGGCGTTCTCCCGGATGTTCGAGCGGGACAAGGCAGAGCTGCGCGACTTGGGCGTCCCGCTGGAGACTGGCCGCACCCCCGGATTCGACGCCGGCGAGGGTTACCGCATCGCGCGGCGCGACTACGAGCTGCCTGACATCGATCTGGAACCTGACGAGGCCGCCGCGGTGGCACTCGCCGCCCGGATGTGGGATTCTCCGCAGCTGGCGGGTGCCGCGCATGGTGCCGTGCTGAAGCTGCGCGCTGCTGGGGTGGAGGTGGATCCCGAGCCGTCGATGGTCGTCCAACCCCGGGTGCGCGCCACTGAACCGGCGCTGATACCGCTGATCACAGCGGTCCAGGCGGGTCAGCCCGTGAGGTTCGCGCACCGCAGACATCCAGCCGCGCCTCCCACGGCGCGCACGCTGGAGCCGTGGGGAGTGGTGTCTTGGCGGGGTCGCTGGTACCTGGTAGGACATGATCGAGATCGGCAGGCCACCCGCTGTTTCCGGGTTTCCCGGATTGTCGGTCCGGTTCGCACGCTCGGCGCCGCGGGTACGGTCCGGCGTCCCGCGGGAGTGGACCTGTTGAAGATCGTCGCGGGTTCTGCGGAACCCCCACCGGTGGCACACACCGCCCGGTTATGGCTGGCCAGCGGTCGTGCCAACAGCCTGCGCCGGTATGCCAAAGTGCTGAGCAGCAGGACCATCGACGGAGTGCGTGGTGACGTCGTCTCCGTGGAGCTGCCCAGCTACGACGTCGCGACCCGATGGATAGCCGGGCTCGGACCGGACGCCGTGGTGCTCGAACCGGCTGAGTTGGCTGACGCGGTGCGGGCCCGCTTGACGGCGGCCGCGGTGGGAGATCTCACCTGATGGAGGGCGTGGCAGAGCGGTTGCCCCGGCTGCTGGCCCTGGTGCCTTACCTGCTGGTCCGACCCGGCGTGCCGATCGAGGAGGTGGCCGCGGATTTTTCCATCACGGTCCGGCAGTTGCGCCGGGATCTGGAGCTGCTGTGGATGTGTGGGCTGCCCGGGTACGGGCCGGGTGATCTGATCGACCTGTCGTTTGAAGGCGACACCGTGACGGTCACCTTCGATGCCGGCATGCGCCGCCCGCTGCGACTGTCCCGGGCGGAGGCCACCGCACTGGTGGTGGCGCTGCGAGCGCTGGCCGAGACACCCGGCGTGGCCGATACCGGGTCGGTGCGCCGGGCCTTGGCAAAGATCGAGGCCGCGGCGGGGCAGACCGACGGTGTGGTCCTCGGCTTGGCGACCCGGGAAGAGGCGGCACTCGCCACGGTGCGCGATGCGCTGGACCACCGGCGGGCTCTGCACATCCGCTACTACACGGCATCCCGCGACACGGTCAGCGAGCGCACCGTGGATCCGATGCGCCTGCTGCTGGTGGAAGGCCGCAGCTACCTGGAGGCCTGGTGCCGTGCCGTCGAGGAGGTACGGCTGTTCCGGCTGGACCGCATCGAAGGCGTCACCATCTCGGACGAGCCGGCGCAACCGCCATCGCATGCCCGCCCCACCGACATCTCCGGCGGTCTGTTCCGTACCCAGCCGGACCAGCGGACTGCGGTGCTCACGCTCGCATCGGACGCCCGCTGGGTCGCTGAGTATTATCCGGTGGAGGAGCTGCTCGAGGGCGACGGCGGGACCGCGACGGTGCGGATGCGTTATGCCGAGACCGACTGGATGGTACGGCTGGTGCTGGGGCTGGGTGCCGATGTCATCGTTCAGGAGCCTCCCGAACTGGCTGCGGCGGTAGCGCAGCGCGCACTCGCGGCACTGCGCAGATCCTCTGCGGCTGCGGTAGGTGAGACCGATTAAGGTCATAGCCGTGCCGTACCTGTTCAGCGTGCTGGCGGTCGCCGCGGGCGTGGTGGTGTTGGTCATGGTGCTGGTGCGGTTGCGCGGCCCGGTCCGCCGGCTTGCTGACACGGCGCGGCAAAGCCGTGCCCACTTCGCCGATCGCACCAGGGCGCTGGGCGCACGGATTGCCGCACTGCGGATCGCCGTACGCCGGCGGCGCCACCGCAATGGGGACAGCTCGCGCCCAGCCGCGGCCGCGTAGCATCGAAGCCGCCCCTGGAGCATCTGAGGAGGCCGCCATGGGGATCCCAAGTGGTTGGGAGCTCGTCATACTCCTTGCCGTGCTGGTGCTGTTGTTCGGCGCCACCAAACTCCCGACCGCTGCCCGAGCCATCGGGCAGTCCATGCGGATATTCAAGGCCGAGATCAAGGGCTCCTCTGCTGAAGACCAGGCGAGCTCGCCGGCGTCCGCACAGCAGTCCCTGCCACCGGGCCCGGCCACGACTGCTCACCATGAACCCCGCCGCCACGACGACACCACTCGCTGACGGGCAGGATCGGTGAGCAGGATGCGTTTCGCGGCGGGACGGCTGTTCACCAGCCCGCGCCGCCGACGCAAGATCAATCCAGATGGCTCCATGACGCTCATGGAGCACCTGCGTGAGCTGCGCACGCGGCTGTTCGTCGCGTTATGCGCGATCGCCCTCGGCGGCGTGCTGGGTTTCATCTGGTGGGGCGTGGCGCCTTTCGGCTTGCCCAGCCTCGGTGACCTACTCACCGGACCGTATTGCGCCCTGCCCCCGACGCTGCGGCTGACCCCGAACCCGGGGCGGTGCCAATTACTGCAGACCGCCCCCTTCGAGGTGTTCACCCTGCGAATGCAGGTGAGCCTGGCCGCCGGTGCGGTATTGACCGCCCCGATCTGGATTTACCAGATATGGGCGTTCATCACGCCGGGGCTATATGCGAACGAGCGCAAGTTCGCGCTGAGCTTCGTCGGCACCGCCAGCGTGCTGTTCGCCGCAGGCGCGGTACTCGCCTACTACGTGGTACCCACCGGTCTGTCCTTCCTGGCCAATCTCGGCGGCGGCCAGTTCATCACCGCGCTGACCGGGCAGGCGTACATCAGTTTCTTGCTGACCATGCTCACGGTCTTCGGCTTGACCTTCGAGCTGCCACTGCTGGTGGTCATGCTCAACCGGGTCGGTGTGCTGCCCTATAGCAAGTTGAAGCGCTGGCAACGCGGCATCCTGTTCGGCCTGTTCGTGCTCGCCGCAGTGGCGACCCCGGGCAATGACCCGATCTCTATGCTGGCGTTGGCTTTCGCCTTGATCGTCCTGTTCGAGTCAGCCGTGTTGATCGCGCGGGCGCATGACCGGGCCGTGGCGCGGCGCCGCGCCGAGCAGGGCTGGGATGACCTCGACCCCGACGAGCCGGCACCGCTCGATCACCACGTCGAGCCCGTGCCCCCGTCAGATGAACCGGCCCCCCGCTACGACGAAGCGACGTAGGACCGGTCGTAGCGTCGGGTCAGGGCCAGCACGGCGCGCGCCGATTGCGGCCAAGTGCATAGCATTTTCGGCTGGGTATCTCGGTGAACCGTATGATTTCGCGCCGTGCGTGCCACGTTGCTAGTGAATCCACATGCCGGGCGCGGCGCGGCGGCGAGGGTGGCTGGCAGCGTGGCGAGTGCACTGCGGGCTGCGGTGCCCGACCTGGTGGCCACGGTGACTGCGGATGCTGCCGCCACCAGCAGGCTCGCCGCGCAGGCCGTGCAGTGTGGTGATGATGTGCTCGCCGTTCTTGGCGGTGACGGCACCGTGCATCTTGCCGCCCAGGCAGTGGCCGGCACGGCGACTGCGTTGGCGGTGGTGCCCAGTGGCAGCGGCAACGACCTGGCGGGCGCGTTGGGCCTGCCCACCGATGCGGTCGCGGCTGCGGAGCACGTCGCCGGAGTGCTGCGGTCGGGGCGGCGCCGGCGGATCGACGTGGGCCGCCTCGCCGGCGGGGCGTGCTTTTTCACGGTGCTGTGCACCGGCTTCGATGCCTCCGTGAGCGCGCGGGCCAATGCGATGCGCTGGCCTACCGGTCCGCGCCGGTATGACCTTGCGGTGCTGGCCGAGCTTGCTGCGCTGGCTCCCCGGCCGGTGCGGGTGCAGGTCGGCGCTCGTACGGTGGAACTGGAGGCGATCCTCGTGGCGGTTGGCAATGGGCCCTACTACGGCGGTGGGTTGCGGATCTGCCCGGATGCCACGCTGACCGACGGCCTGCTTGACGTGATCGCCATCGCCGCGGTGAGCCGGCGCAGGCTGTTGCGCGTGTTCCCGTCGGTACGAGCCGGTGCTCATGTCCATGAACCGGAGGTGACCGTGCTGCGCGCCGATACCGTGCGCATCGACGGGGATCCGGGTTGGCCGGTGTATGCGGACGGGGAGCCGCAAGGCACCCTGCCGGTGACCGTGCACTGTGAACCGGGTGCGCTGACCGTCGTCGCTTGACTTGCGTCCCGGTTATGGGGGACGAATCGGCACGCTAGTGCTGCTGTCCCGCTCGCACCGACATCCCAACAAGGCCTCCGCCAGCGGCTAACGTCTTGTTGCATCACGATATATCGTGTGCTATTTTGATGCTGTCTTCATGAGAAGGAGGTCGCAACGATGCACAACGAACGAAGACACAGCGTCGGACACCGCTTCCGGCGCCATGATCATTCCCTACGAGGTGGGCGACGCGGACGCGTCCAGCGTGGCGATGTCCGAGCTGCCACCCTGATCCTGCTGGCCGAACAACCGATGCACGGTTATCAGCTGATGCAGGCCATCGCCGAACGCACCGGAGGGGTATGGCAGCCCAGTCCTGGGGCTATCTACCCCACCATCGCGCAGCTCGAAGACGAAGGATTGGTCAGCACGCACACTGACGGTGGGCGCAAGCTGGTATCCCTCACCGAGGCCGGACGGGCCTATCTAGAGGATCCACGCCACGGCGTGGCCGATCCCTTCGCGGCGATCACCGCTGCCGATGCCGAGGCACCCAGCCTGCGTGCCGCCATCGCCGAGGTCCACAGCGCCGCCAGATCAGTAGCCATCAACGGCACCCGCGCTCAGATCGCGGCGGCTCAGTCCGTGTTGGCCGATGCCAGGCGGGCGCTGTACCTCATCCTCGCTGAGGGCCCCGATACGTCCACTACGGGCACCGGAGACCCCTCATAACTTTCCGTGCTGGGGTTGGTAGTGGTTGAACACCGGCACCGGCCGGTTGAGTACTTGAAGGGCAGCCAACGGGGAGGTGTGACAGCCTGGGAGGGTGGCCAACTCTCCCGCCGAGGCATACGCGGCCGCCCGCCGGCGGGCCGCCCTACCTGCCCTCGCCGAGTTCGCCGGCACTCTGAGCTTCGAGCTGGACCCGTTTCAGCGCGCGGCCTGCGAGGCGCTGGAGGAGGGGCACGGCGTGCTGGTGTGCGCGCCCACCGGCGCCGGTAAGACGGTGGTAGGCGAGTTCGCGGTCCATCTGGCGCTCGCCCAGGGTCGCAAGTGTTTCTACACGACACCGATCAAGGCGCTCTCCAACCAGAAGCACGCCGATCTGGTGGCCCGGCACGGCGCGGAGGCCGTCGGCCTACTCACCGGGGACACCTCGATCAACGGCTCCGCACCGGTCGTCGTGATGACCACCGAAGTTTTGCGCAACATGCTCTACGCCGGATCGGTCACCCTCGACGGGCTGGCCTACGTCGTGATGGACGAGATCCACTACCTCGCCGACCGGTTCCGCGGCGCGGTCTGGGAAGAGGTCATTCTCAACCTGCCCGGCAGCGTGCGGGTTGTCGGCCTGTCCGCCACCGTGAGCAACGCCGAGGAGTTCGGGGACTGGCTCGTCGAGGTCCGCGGCGACACCACCGTCGTCGTCGACGAGACCCGTCCGGTGCCGCTGTGGCAGCACATGATGGTCGGCTCACGGATGTTCGACCTGTTCGCCAAGAAGGCCGGTAACCGCCAACTCACCGTCGACCCGCACCTGGTCCAGCGGGTGCATGAGTTGGAGCGCCGTAGTGGCTGGGATCGGCGGCAGCGCAACGGGGGATTCCGGTTCCGGCCACCGACCCGGGTGGATGTGGTCGAGCGGCTGGACCGTGACGGCCTGCTGCCTGCGATCACGTTCATCTTCAGCCGGGCCGGGTGCGAGGCCGCCGTGAACCAGTGCGTCCGCAGCGGGCTGCGACTGACCATCCCCGAGGAGGCCGAGCAGATCCGGCGGGTGGTGGACACCCGCACTTCCGACGTGCCTGAAGGTGATCTCAGCGTGCTCGGTTTCTGGGAGTGGCGCGAGGCACTGGAGCGGGGCGTCGCGGCCCACCACGCCGGGATGCTGCCTGCGTTCAAAGAAACCGTGGAGGACTTGTTCGTCCGCGGTCTGGTCAAGGCGGTGTTCGCTACCGAGACGCTCGCGCTGGGGATCAACATGCCGGCCCGCACGGTGGTGCTGGAACGGTTGATCAAGTTCAACGGTGAGGCCCACGTAGATCTGACGCCCGGGGAGTACACCCAACTGACCGGGCGCGCCGGCCGCCGCGGCATTGACATCGAAGGCCACGCCGTCGTGCTCTGGCAGCCCGGCGTGGATCCCGCGCAGGTGGCCGGATTGGCCTCGACGCGCACCTACCCGCTGCGCAGCTCGTTTCGACCCGGCTACAACATGGCCGTCAATCTGGTGGACCGGGTGGGGGTGGCCGCCGGTCGGGCCTTGCTTGAGCGGTCCTTCGCCCAGTTTCAGGCGGACCGGTCGGTGGTGGGCCTGGCTCGGCGGATCGACCGCAATGTCGAAGCTCTGGCGGGCTATGCCGAGGCGATGACCTGCCATCTGGGCGACTTCGCCGAGTACGCCCGGTTGCGCAGGCAGGTCTCGGAGCGGGAGCGGGCGTTGGCGCGCAGCAGTGGTGCGGCGCGCCGCGCCGAGGTGGCCGCGTCGCTGGCCCGGCTCCAGCGTGGAGATGTCATCGCGGTTCCCACCGGGCGCCGCTCGGGGCTGGCGGTGGTGCTCGACACCGACGAGGGCCCTGGAGAGGATCCGCGCCCCATGGTGCTCACCGAGGACCGCTGGGCAGGCCGGCTTTCGGTTGCCGATTTCCCGAGCCCGGTGCAGGCACTGGGCCGGATGCGGCTACCCAAACGGGTGGAGCACCGGGTTCCCCGGGTACGCCGCGACCTCGCGTCAGCGCTGCGGGAGACCGGCATTTCGATACCGCCGCGGGCTCGGCGGCGCAGCGAGGCCGCAGACGATGCGGAACTGGCGGCACTGCGCCGCGCCCTGCGGGCACACCCCTGCCACGGCTGCGACGACCGGGAAGCGCATGCCCGGTGGGCGGAGCGCTACGACCGGCTGGAACGCGAGACCGAAACGTTGCGCCAGCAGGTCGCGGCCACCACCCACTCGTTGGCCCGGACGTTCGACCGGATCCGGGCGTTGCTGGCGGAGCGTGGCTACCTGGACGGCGAGCAGCTCACCGAGCACGGTCACCAGCTGGCCCGATTGTGGTCCGAAAGCGACCTGCTGACCGCGGAATGCCTGCGGCACGAGATCTGGGATGGCCTCCAGCCCGCTGAGCTGGCCGCAGTCGTCTCAGCCCTGGTGTACGAGGCTCGTGGCGACGACACCACCCCCCGGGTGCCGTCCGGTCCGGTGAGCGACGCGCTGGTGGCCACTGTGCGCCTGTGGGGGGAGCTGGAGGCCGACGAGCGGCGCCACCGGCTGGAACGCACCCGGGAACCCGATCTCGGCTTTGCCTGGCCGGTGTACCGGTGGGCCCGCGGGGAATCGTTGTCGGCGGTGCTGGCGGCCGCGGAAGGCAACGGCGCTGAGCTGTCGGCTGGGGACTTCGTCCGGTGGTGCCGGCAGGTCGTCGACCTGCTCGACCAGGTGCGCGGGGTCGCCGGGGAGATCTCCGGAGTCGGAATGGCGGCGGCTACCGCCGTTCGAGCGCTCCGCCGTGGTGTAGTCGCACTGGGCACCGGGTGACTCGATGGTGTCGCTACGACGCGGTATGACCATCGCAGTTCTCGTCCTCTTCGCCGTCGGCGCCTGCACCTCAACCCCGTCGACACATAACGGCGACCAGAACCTTGGTACGGGCGCGGTGGGTACCGCGCTGCCGTCCGGGCAGGATTGCGCCGCACGGATCCATCGTGATCAGCCGCAGGGTGATCAAACGGAGCCACGGCCGGAGAACACGCAGGCGAACCATGTCGTGCCCGACCGAGTGGTGATGCCGGTATGGAAAGACTTCACCAAGCAGGCCAATCAAGAGCTGGTGCCGCGCATTGACGGCAAGTTCACCGGCACCACGGGCGAGATCCTAGACTGGGGCGCTTGCAAGTGGGGTCTGGATGCGGATCTGCTAAAAGCGGTGGCCGTCCAAGAAAGTGACTGGCGGCAGAGCACCGTCTCCGACTACGCGCGCGACCCCCGTGACTGCGTCAACGGCGACACTCCGCCCTGCCCCACCAGTTTCGGGATCATGCAGCTCAAGCACATCTACCTGCCTGGCTCCTATCCACTGTCGCAGGAAAGCACCGCGTTCAACGTTGACTATTACGGCGCGCGTATCCGGGCTTGTTACGAGGGCTGGGTCACCTACCTGAATGGCGATTACGGCCCCGGTGACCTCTGGCATTGCGTGGGTTGGCACTGGTCAGGGCACTGGAAGGACGCCGGAGCGGAGCGCTACATCAAGCGGGTCCGCCGTTATCTGGACAGCAAACCCTGGTTGGACTGGTCCGACCGCTGATGGTGCTAGGCCAGCTGGCCCGGGCAGACCCCGGGCTGATTTGGACACCCGGGTCCGGCCATCGTCACAGGCCCAGCCACCAGGGTAAGGACACCCGTCAGAATGACGGTGCCGACCACCCTCACGCAGCGGTGGCGTACTGACTGCGCCTGGGTGCTCATCATGGTGTCCTTTCAGTGTCTGCAAGTACAGGGCGTTAGCGTTGGATTCGCTGCCACCGTGGCACGGGTTCGCCCCGGACACAACCTCTGCCCCGGATTGGCGCGGATCATACCGGGAACCCCAGTCAACACGATCGTTTCCCGTTATGGAGACATATCGGGGTTGGCGAGGCCAGCATTACCCCGATATGTCTCCATGTCGGGAGGGGAGGTAGGGGAGGGCAGCGATGACTAAGACGGTGACGGTCTTGGGAACCGGGATCATGGGGGCCGGGATGGCCCGCAGCCTGATCCGCGCCGGGCTGGACGTGACGGTATGGAACCGCACCGCGGAGAAGGCCCGCCCGCTGGAGCAAGACGGAGCGCGCGTCGCCGACGATGTGGCGTCGGCGGTGTCGGGTGCGGAGGTCGTCCTCACCATGCTGTTCGACGCCAATGCCGTCGCGGCGGTAATGGAGCAGGCCTTGCCCGCGGTCGCCCGGTCTGCGCTGTGGGTGCAGGCCAGCACGGTCGGTCTCGACGGCACCGCCCGGCTGGCCCGGCTGGCCGACCGGCACGGTGTCGGGTTCATCGACGCTCCCGTACTGGGTACCCAGAAACCGGCGGAGGAAGGTGCCCTGACCGTGCTCGCCGCGGGTCCCCAGCAATTGCGAGAGGCTGCGGCCCCGGTGTTCGACGCGATCGGCTCCCGTGTGGTGTGGGTGGGGGAGCGGCCCGGAGATGGGCACCGGCTCAAACTGGTCGCGAACTCGTGGGTGCTGTCCGTCGTGGCTGCGACGGCCCAGGCTGTCGGCCTGTCTCGAGACCTGGGGATCGATCCCCAGCTGTTCCTCGATGTCATCTCCGGAGGGCCACTGGACTGCGCCTACACCCAGCTCAAAGGCAAGGCGATGATCGCTGGTGAATTTCCGCCGGCGTTCCCCCTGGCCGGTGCCGCCAAGGACACCGCTTTGATCGCTGAAGCGATGCGCGCCGCCGGCACCGACGACCGGCTCATGGCCGCCCTGCACGAGCAGTTCCAGGCCGCGGCTGACGCCGGGCACGATGCTGAAGACATGGCCGCGGTGATCCACGCGTTCCACCGCTGACGGCTATCTGTGCCTCGGCGGGGATGATCGGCTCGTGCACAACGGCGAGACAGAGGAATACGACTACGTCGTCGTCGGCGGGGGTTCGGCAGGATGCGTCGTCGCCGCCCGGCTATCGGAGAATCCGTCGATCACGGTATGCCTGCTTGAGGCCGGGCCGCCCGACATCAACGATCCGGCGATCCTGCGGCTGGAGTGCTGGCCGCAGCTGCTGGGCTCCGGCTATGACTGGGATTATCCCGTCGAGCCGCAGGCCAGCGGGAACAGCTTCGTGCGGCACTCTCGAGCCAGGGTGCTCGGGGGTTGCTCATCGCACAACTCCTGCATCGCGTTCTGGACTCCTCGCGAGGACCTCGACGAGTGGGCGTTGATGGGATGTGTCGGCTGGAGCGCCCATGACTGCTGGCCGCTGATCGCGCGGCTGGAGAACAGCGACGGCCCCGGGGATCACCACGGCCGCGGCGGCCCGGTGACGCTGCGGCAGATCCCGCCCCGCGATCCGTGCGGCGTCGCGGTACTGGCGGCCGCGGCCGCAGTCGGACTGCCCACCGTGCGGTTCAACGAGGGCCTCACGGTCACCCAAGGGGCCGGCTTCTTCCAGCTCAACGCCGACGAGCACAACCTGCGGATGTCCTCGTCGCGCAGCTACCTGCACCCGATCATGGGGCAGCGGCGCAACCTTAACGTGCGGACCGGCGCCAGGGTCAAGCGGGTGGTTTTCGATGCCGGCAGGACGGCGACCGGTGCGGAGTACGCCGCCGCTGGCACGTTCGAGGCCAAGATCGCTCACGCCCGCCGGGAAGTGATCCTGTCCGCCGGCGCCATCGACACACCAAAGCTGCTGATGCTGTCAGGTATCGGCCCGGCTGGGCACCTGCGCGATGTCGGTATCGACGTGCTCGTGGACAGCCCTGGTGTCGGGTCCAACCTGGACGATCATGTCGAGGGGCTGGTCATGTGGGAGGCATCCCGCCCGATGGTCACCCGGTCCACCCAGTGGTGGGAAATCGGCCTGTTCGCCCGGACCCAACCAGCCCTGGACCGTCCCGACCTGATGATGCACTACGGGTCGGTGCCCTTCGACATGAACACGGTGCGCTGGGGCTACCCGACCACTTCCAATGGCTTCTGCCTGACCCCGAACGTCACCCGCGGGCGGTCCCGCGGGACGGTCCGGCTGCGCTCATGCGACTTCCGGGACCGGCCGAAGGTCGACCCGCGTTACCTCACCGATCCCGATGGCCACGACATCGCTGTCCTGCTCGCCGGCGTCCGGCTGGCCCGCCGGATCGCCGCGCAAGCGCCGTTGCAGGCCTGGATCCACCGGGAGCTCACCCCGGGACCGCATGCGGTCACCGACGATGAGCTGATCGACTACCTCCGCAAGACCCACAACACCGTCTACCATCCCGCGGGAACCGCCCGGATGGGCGCCGTGGGCGACCCGCACGCTGTGCTCGACCCCCAACTGCGGGTGCAGGGCGTGAGCGGGCTGCGTGTCGCCGATGCGTCGATCATGCCGTTTTTGCCAGCCGTCAATCCGAACATCACCGTCATGATGATCGGTGAGAAGGCCAGCGACCTCCTCGCCGAGGACGCGGGTCAGCGCCGGCGCTGAAGTGCCGCAACAAGGCGGTCTACCGCGGTGCCCAGGCCCCAGGTGCGCTGGAGCGCGGTGAGCGCCGCCGGGTCGGCGGGGCCGCAGGGCAGCGTGCCGTCGCGATCCAGCTGTACCGGGGCATCGGTCGCCACCCGCACCACCGCGGGCGCCAGCTCCAGATAGTCCCGGGCAGATCGCAGCTTCGCCCGCAGCCCCGAGGCCAGCGCCGATCGAGGATCGTCCAGCGCCTCGAGTAACCCTTCCACCGAGCCGAACCGGCTGATCAACGTGGCCGCGGTCTTCTCCCCG
>DASQVU010000365.1:0-12414 GCA_035640615.1 Pseudonocardiaceae bacterium | reverse complement strand
CGTATAGTCGACAGCTTCCCGCTACCGGCCCAGATTCGAACAGCCCAGGAGTCGGTGAAAGCTACTCGGACAGACGAGGACCGGACCCAGATGATGGCCAAGATGACCGATCCGCGGTCGGCGATGGACTGGGCCGAAGATCTCGGGATCGCGATGCGGGATCCGGTGACAGTTCAGGCGCTCATGGATTTGGGCGACAAACCGATCTCGATCGATACCTTCTGCCACACGATCACGATGGCAGAAGAATTATCGAGACTGAACGCGGTGGGCGGTTCCCGGGACGCTGTTCTCGACGGGGACTAGGGTCCTCGCCGTCACGAAAGCCGGCTCGGCCGATGTGGCGGGGTACTGTGCCTCGATGGCCGATCAGTTGAGCGATGAGCCCGCCGCCGAGCAGCTCCTGCATGTCGAGGCGCGCCGCGAGCCCACCGCGATCGTCGTCTGCGCGGACGGCGAGGTGGACCTGCTCACTGTCGGTCGCCTTCGGGTGGCGGTCGACGAGGCGTTGAAGGAAGCGACCGGACGACCCGTGATTGTCGACCTGACCGCAGTGACCTTCCTCGGATCTCACGGTTTGGCGGCGCTGGTGGAAGCCGCGTTGAAGGCAGAGCAGCGTAGCGAGCCGTTGCGGCTGGTCGTGGACGAGGCGCGGGCAGTGACCCGCCCGTTGCAGATCACTGGGCTGGATGAGGTGCTCGCGCTGTACTACTCGGTCGAGGAGGCATTGCCCCAGTGAGCGAGCTGGCACCGGATAGGGCACTCTTGTGCCACGATGCCACCGCCACCATGTGACCATCATCAGCCGCCTCCGCAGGCTGATCATGAGCCAGCCGATCAGGACCGACCTCGGACACGACCATCAGCCGCGTTTAGGCTGACGCTGCCTGCGCAGCCGGCAACGCTGTCTTTGATCCGGCAACGGCTGCGCCAGTGGCTCACGACGCATCGGTGGCCTAATGCCGAAATCGAGGACCTGGTGTTGGCCGTGAGTGAGGCCGCTTCCAATGTTGTAGAGCATGCCTACCTCCAGGAAACACCGGGTGATATCGAGATCGCCGGTCGCGTGACCGTGGAATCAGGTGGTGCCCGGACAGCCGAGCTGACCATCCAGGATCACGGCCGTTGGCGGCCGGTACCCAAGCAGGCGGATAACCGCCGCCGTGGTATTCCCCTGATGAAAGCCGCGGTGGCCGAGCTGGCCATTGACGGCACGGATCGCGGCACCCGCGTGCGGATGCGCGGCCGGTCGGTAACTCCGTAAGCGTCGGCGGAAAAATAATGTTGTGCTCTCGTGTCAGCTCGCCGATGCCCTGGCTGACATTCCCGTCCGATCCGGACCGAGCGCTGGATGTTCTCCTCGCTCCGAGAACAAGCCACTATTGTGGCCGTCAATCCAGATGGAGAAGTCGCGGAGTTGGTCGTCGGCTCCAACCACCGCCACGCGGCACCGGGCCCCCGCCGCACCGAGGGGTCACCCCGGCGGCGCGCCGGCTTCGTCGGCATGCTCGGCTCGCACCTCATACCTCCGGCCCAGCGCGCGTCGTGCGGGCGATCAGCCGGCACTCATGCGAAGTAACCGCGAGTTCACTCCAACCGTCAGTGTCCATCCACTTGCTCACGCGTTTGATCCCAACGCCATTTTCTCAGCCCCGGAGTCGTCCAGGACAGCGCACACGAGCTGCTCCATCGCAAACGTGCCGGCCCATGTCCGCGCACGACTGTAAGTCGTGGAATCGACGGCATGGCGCACGGCATCCCAACCGTGCCCAACCGCCAGGCATGCAACGTCTACGGCCGGATCGAAGGCCTGCGCCAGATCCCAATCAGTAACGCCGACCCGATCACCCGTCTCCGACCAACGCATGTTGTGACCAGTGAGGTCGCCGTGGACTAGGCGGGCTTCTACCGGCTCCAGCGCAAGGGCGGCTTCCACATGACGACGGCTGCCGAGCAGGCCGGCCGCGGACTCAGTTCCACTCAGTGATCGCGTCGATCACCCTGCGGAGCACCCTCGGGTCTCCCGTTCCCCCGGAACGCACCCACGAGGTGGCGACCGCGGTGTGTCGGTCGATGACGTGCACATCTGACAATGGTCGAGCTATGGCGAATGGCAGGCCCGAAACCGCGAGCTTGTGCAATAGCGTTACTCGCCGAGGCAAAGCATCCGCCGCTGACGTGGTCTTTGCGATGCGTACCGCCGCTATACCGGGCAGCAAGACCACCCCATGTGAACCACCCGATTCCGTCGTGGCGCCAGTCAACGGCGTCTTAGGCAACAGCGTGGCGACCACGGACCGTTCAAGCTCTGAGAGGGTAGGGGCAGCCATCCCAGCACCGTAGAGCGCCCTCCGCTGCTGATCACACCTTCATGCTCCGCCCGAACCCGGCACGCTCGGAAGATGAGCAACAGCGGCGCAGCTCTGGAGAAATAGCGAAGCATCTCTCTATTTCGACTCCGCTGTATCTGCCCGTTGGCACAGATCCGGAAGTGCAGGGCGGACGAGCTGGCCTGTAAGCCGGATCCTGTGCACCGGGCGCCTCGCGGCTTCCCGGCCGGCGGTCATCCATCTCGGCCTGCCGTCGCCGGCAGGCTCTAGCGGCCTACCCGCAGGCATCGGGCGGGCCACCCTCAATCGCCTGCGCAGCGCGCCGCAGCCGGCGCGCCTTTTGGCCTTGCTCCAGGTGGGGTTTACCGAGCCATCCCGGTCACCCGGAATGCTGGTGGTCTCTTACACCACCGTTTCACCCTTACCCCGCTGGCGCGAGGCGGTTTATTTTCTGTGGCACTGTCCCGCGGGTCACCCCGGGTTGCCGTTAGCAACCACCCTGCCCTGAGGAGTCCGGACTTTCCTCGACGGGCCTTGTTAGGGAGCCCGACGCGACCGCCCGGCCAGCTCGTCCGCTGCATCAAGCATAGATCATCCACGATTGGTTAGCGTGGCGACTCCATCCAGGGTGAGCCCAGCGGCGCGCCCTCGGCGGGCTCACCCAGCACACGGCTTCCGGCTAGCGTGGCGTGTTGTGCCCTCCCTCCACCTTGCCCTGCTGGCTGTCGTGGGCATCGTGTCCGGCGTGGTCAACGCGTTGGCCGGTGGCGGCTCGCTGCTGCTGTTTCCGGCATTGCTCGCGATCGGCTTCTCCCCTCTTGCGGCAAATGTCACCAACTCGGTGGCACAGTGCCCCGGCTATGTGGGTTTCGCGCTCGGCAGCCGTCGAGAGCTGAGCGGGCAGCTGGGCAGGGTCCTGTCCACCACTGGCGTCGCAATAGTTGGCGCGCTGGCAGGCAGCCTCCTGCTGCTCGTGCTGCCCGCCACGGTGTTCGATGCAGTTGTACCGGCGTTGGTCGCGCTGGCGAGCCTGCTACTCGGCGTTCAGCCGTGGCTCGCCCGCTGGATCGGGCAGCCAGCATCTCGGGGCGCGGATCGGCGCAGCGTGTTGCTACCAGCGGTGTTCCTCGCCGCCGTTTACGGTGGCTACTTCGGCGGCGCGCTGGGAATCTTGCTGATCTCGGTGCTCGCGCTGGCTGCTCACGACGATCTGCGTCGGCTGAATGCCGTCAAGGGAATCCTGTCGCTGATCATCAGCGTGGTCAGTCTGGTGGTCTTCGCCCTCGATGCACCGGTGGACTGGCTGGCCGCCGCATTGCTGGCGCCAGCGACGCTGATCGGGGGCTACCTCGGCTCGAAGGTTGCCGGCCGGCTATCTGCGACTGCACTGCGGGTGTCGGTAATTGTGGTCGGTTTGGCGGTGTCGATCTACCTATTTGTTAAGTAACCGGGACCCGAGGGCACGACACACCGGGCACGGGGGCGCGACACACCGGGCACGGGGGGCGCGACACGCGCGCTAGGGGAGGTAGGAGGTGTCGTTGACCAGCCTGACGATGGCCGGGCCGTCGGGATAGAACTCCGCTACCGACAGGGATGCGATATCCAGGTGAAGGCGGTGCAACAGGGATGGCCCAGCGTCGAGCGCCATCCGCAACAGTGACTTAATCGGTGTCACGTGGCTGACCACCACCACGGTCGCGCCGCCGTGCTCGGCAATCAGCTGGTCACGCACCCGGCGCGCCCTCCGATGTACTGCGTCCATGCTCTCGCCACCCGGCGGCGCCACTGAGGTGTCGGTGAGCCACCTGGTGTGTAGCTCTGGATCACGAGCGTTGGCCTCGGCGAAGGTCAGGCCCTCCCAAGTACCGAAATCAGCCTCGATCAACCCGTCGTGGACGCGCAGCGGCAGGCCCAGCGCGCCGGCCACGGGCTGCGCGGTCTGCTTGGCCCGCAGCATCGGTGAACTGACGACCGCTACGACATCGCCAGTACCCGCCAGCCGGGCGGCGGCCGCGGCAGCTTGGCGCTCGCCCAACTCGGTCAGCGGCAGGTCCGCGCGCCCGGAGTAGCGACCCTGCGCGGAGAAGTCAGTCTGGCCGTGCCGCAACATCAGCAGCCGAGTCGGCGATCCGGTGGCACCGGTCCACCGTGGCGGCGAGGAGCTCGACTCGGCGGGCTTGCGATTGATCCCGGCCTGGGTGTCCATCGCCTCGTTGGCCAGCCGATCGGCGTGCGCGTTTCGGGCCCGCGGTACCCAGGTGTAGGTGACGTCGCCGAGCTCACGGGCCAACCCTGCGGCCTCACTGGCCAGCGGACGTAGGTGCGGTTGTTTGACCTGCCACCGCCCGCTCATCTGCTCGACGACCAACTTGGAATCCATCCGCACCTCGGCGGCGGTTGCACCCTCCTTGACCGCAGCCCGAAGGCCGGCGATGAGGCCCGAGTACTCCGCAACGTTGTTTGTGGTGGAGCCCAGCCCTCCGGACACCTCGGTGAGCAGCTGCCCGGTGTCGGCATCCCGGACTACCGCACCGTACCCAGCTGGTCCAGGGTTGCCACGGGAACCACCGTCCGCCTCGATGATCACCCGCCGGCTCACAGGCCGGACTCCGCGGTACGCACCAGCACGACACCACATTCTTCGCAACGCAGCACCTCGTCAGGGGCCGCCTCTCGGAGACGTCCCAGCGCCGTACGATCCAGCTCCAACCGGCAGGCACCGCACCGGCCCTCTCTCAGCAAGGCCGCGCCGGTACCCTGGCGGGCCCGGATCCGCTCATAGAGCGCGACCAGATCGGCGGGCAACTCACTGATAAGCGTCTGACGTTCTTGGTTGCCGTGCTTTTCGGTGGCGTCAAGATCAGCCAGCGCCTCATCCCGGCGGCGGATGGCATCGAGCTGGCGCCGCTCGATGTCGGCCAGCGCGGCACGGCCGCGCTCCAGTTCGACGTCGGTCGCCTCGCGCCGCTCCATCACCTCGAGCAGATCGTCCTCCAGCACGGCTTGCCGGCGCTGTAGCGTGGCCAGCTCATGTTGCAGATCTTCCAGCTGCTTGCCCGAGGAGATCGACCCCGAATCAAGCAGGCCACGATCCCGCTCCCCTCTGGCCCGCACCTGGTCGATCTCCGCCTCCAGCTTGCGGATGTCGCGGTCCAGGTCGGACGCAGCCGTCTCGGCGGCAACCAGCGAGTCCCGGCTGGCTCGTAAACTCTTGTTAGTCCGCTCGATCTCGGCCAGCTCGGGCAGCGATCGACGACGGTGCGCGACGCGGGTCAGCTCGGCGTCCACCGCGGCCAGGTCCAGCAGCCGGCGTTGCGCGGCGGGATCGGCGTTCACCGCGAGATCCTCCCAGGTGGTCGCGCCGAGCCGATCGTCCAGGGATCGGTGCAGCGATACGAAACATGAACATCGACCGTACCGCCGAGCGCATCGCCGAGCACCGCGGCAGCCTGCGCGCACCACGGGTGCTCGCTAGCCCAGTGAGCGACGTCCACCAGCGCCGGACCACCGGCCGCCAAGTGTTCAGAGGCCGGGTGGTGCCGCAGGTCGGCAGTGACGAACGCGTCGACGCCAGCGGCACTGGCGGCACCAAGCAGCGAGTCTCCGGCGCCACCGCAGACGGCCACGGTGTGCAGGATGCGCTGCGGATCGCCGCCGGCTCGCACGCCCCATGCCGTTTCGGGCAATGCGCCGCGCACGCGGTTGGTAAACACCGCGAGCGGCTCCGGCCGGGGCAGCTGGCAGATCCGCCCGAGCCCAGTGCTCGAGGCCCCCTCATGAGCATCGAGCACGCCGGTGATCTGCAGTCCCAGTACGTGAGCCAGCGCGTCTGATACTCCCGGGTCGGCTGCGTCGGCGTTGGTATGCGCGCAGAACAGTCCCACCCCGGCGCGAACCAGCCGGTGCACCAGACCGCCTTTCGGGTCATCGGCGGGTACGCCGTGCACCCCGCGCAGCAGGAGCGGATGGTGCGTGACCAGTAGTTGGGCGTCGTGCTCCAGCGCCTCAGCAACTGTCTCGGCGACTGGATCGACGGCAATCAGAACGCGGTGCACCGGCTCGGCGGGATCGCCACAGACCAACCCGACGGCGTCCCAACTCTGCGCGAGCGCCGGCGGGTAGGCCACCTCCAGGGCGGCGATCACGTCCCGCAGGGTCGCGGTCATGACGACCCGAGCGTTTCCCGCAAGGCGTCTACCAGCGCACCGGCGATCTGCGGATGCCGGACTGCTACTCGCAGGTGATCAGGAGTCAAGCCGGGGAAGGTGTCCGCGCGCCGCACTGCGATACCGGCATCGGCCAGCGCGGCCCGCACGCGCCGCCCGCCGGGCACCCGCAACAGCAGGAAGGGTGCCGCAGCCGGTTGGTGGACGGTGACGCCCGGCAACTCGGCCAGCTGGCGAACCATCCAGTCCCGATGCTGGGTGAGCTCGGCCGCCGCCGCAGCGGCTTGCGCGACCGCGCTCGGTGCGCTGCAGGCCCGCACCGCCTCCAGCACCAGCGTGCCCACCGGCCACGGCGGGCGCGGTGCGGCGAGCCGGGCTAGCAGTTCGGGCGTCCCCAACGCGTAGCCGGCGCGCAGTCCCGGCATGGCCCACGTCTTGGTGAGGCTGCGTAATACCAGCAGGCCGGGCGTATCCCGGTCAGCTGCCAACGATTCCCGCTCGCCGGGCACCGCGTCACTGAACGCCTCGTCCACCACAAGCACCCGATCCGGACGGGCCAGTGCGCGCACCACGTCAGCTGGATGCAGCACGGACGTCGGGTTGGTCGGGTTGCCGAGCACGACAAGGTCGGCCTCACTGGGTATTTGCTCCGGTCGCAACCGGTACGCCGCATCGGTGAGCACCCGTCGGACCGGGATGCCGGCGCGGCGTAGCGCCACTTCTGGCTCGGTGAACGACGGGTGCACCACCGCAGCCGATCGGGGCGCCAGCGCGGGTAGCAGGGCGAAGCCCTCGGCGACCCCGCCGAGCACAAGGACTTCAGCAGGATCGCGCCGGTGCCGGGCGGCTACCGCAGCGCGGGCGGCAGCATCCTGCGCAGCCGAGGGGTAGCTGCCCAGCCCGTCCAACGCCGCAGCCAGCCGAGCGCGCAACCACGCCGGAGGCCGGCTGGCGCGCACGTTCACCGCGAAGTCGAGCAGGCCTGGCGCGGCGTCGACATCGCCGTGATGACGCAGCAACTGGTCCATGTGGATATGTACGCTATCGCGTGCTGGTGCCTGCGCCGGGTACTTCTCGCCGATGCACAAGCCAGCACGGGTGTCTCAGACTGGCCGGGTGGACTCGCGCAAGGTGCTCAACGTCTGCTTCGTGTGTACCGGGAACATTTGCCGCTCCCCGATGGCGGAAGTGATCTTCGCTGATGTCTTGCGCCAGGAAGGTCTAGCCGATCAGGTCCGGGTAAGCAGTGCCGGAACCGGCCCCTGGCATGTCGGTGACCCCGCCGACCCCCGCGCCGCTGAGTCGCTGCGCCGGGCAGGTTACGACTGCACGCATACCGCCACCCAGCTCGGGGCCCAACACCTGTCCGCCGACTTACTGGTGGCACTGGACTACGGACATTTCCGGACACTGCGCCGGCTGGTCCGCGATCCGGAACGCGTGGTCCTGCTGCGATCGTTCGATCGAAACGCTGGCAGGGACCTCGACGTGCCCGATCCGTACTTCGGCAGCGAGCGCGGCTTCGATGAGGTGCTGCACATGGTTCGCGCCGCGATGCCGGGGTTGGTGGCGTGGGTGCGGGAGCGGCTGTGAGTCCCCCAGCTGAGTCCGTCGTGACCATCACCGGCCAGCGGGTGCGCGCTGCAACGCCCCGCGGCAGCATCTGGCTCGTCGAGTTGGATGACGGTCGCACCGTGGTGGCCAAGCGGGGAGAAGCTGGGCAGGTTATGGCCGAGGCGGCGGGGCTACGCTGGCTCCAGGTGCCCGGTGGCCCCGCCGGTGCCGCGGGTGTACGGGCATGACGAGCACTGGCTGATCACCGAACACGTACCTGCTGGACGGGCGGATGGTGCCGCGTCCGAGCGGCTCGGGCGCGAGCTGGCCACGCTGCACCTCGCGGGTGCGGCAACCTTTGGCGCCCCGCCCCCGGGAGGACCGCAGCAGGCGTGGATCGGCGCCGCGCCGATGGCCAATGTCGCGGGAACTCGGTGGCCGCAGTGGTACGCCGAGCACCGGGTGCTGCCCTACCTGCGCAGCGCAGTAGACCGCAGGGCAGTCGACTTATCCGGGGCGCGCGCGGTGCGCAGGATCTGCGAACGGATCGATAAGCTCGCCGGACCCGATGAGCCTCCCGCCCGGCTCCATGGTGATCTCTGGTCGGGCAATGTGCACGCTGGTGCCGATGGGCGGGCGTGGCTACTCGACCCGGCCGCACATGGCGGGCACCGTGAGACCGACCTCGCGATGCTTGCGCTGTTCGGCTACCCGAACTTGGACCGGCTGCTCGCCGGCTACATCGAGGTCGCCCCGTTGGCGCCGGGTTGGCAGCAGCGGGTGCCATTACACCAACTGTTCCCGCTGCTGGTGCATGCAGTCCTCTTCGGTGGCGACTATGGCGCCCGCGCGGCCGCCGCCGCTCGGGCGGCATGCTCCTAGCACCCGTTACGGTGGTGGCATGCGATGGCGTTTCCTGCTGCGCCCGGGCTGGCTGGCGCTGATAGCAGCAGTGATCTGCTTCGCTTTCGCGGCGTTCACCTTGCTGGCCCCCTGGCAGTTCCGCCGCGCGGCGGAACGTGCGGATCGCAACAGCGCTATCGAGCACTCTTTCAGTGCCTCGCCGCAGCCGCTACGGGAGGTGCTGCCGGCGCACACCGCGCCGACCCAGGCGACTGAATGGCGCCCGGTTCAGGCCAGCGGGCATTACCTGCCCAGCGCTGAGATGGTCGTGCGGCTGCGCACTGTGCAGGGCGAACCGGCCTACGAGGTGGTCGTCCCGCTGCAGCTGGCGGACGGATCGAACCTTTTGGTGGACCGGGGATATCTGCGTCCCGCCGAGGGAGTGCGGGTGCCGAACTACCCTCCCGTCCCGGGTGGTGAAGTGACCGTGACGGGCCGGTTGCGCGCCGATGAGCCGGACCCTCAAGGTGGCGAAGTCGTGCAGCAGGACGGTCATCGCCAGGTGTATGCGGTGAGCAGCCGGACCGTGAGCGCCGCCACCGGCGTGCGGCTGGAGCCGGGCTACCTCCAGCTGATGGACGGCTCGCCGGGGGTGCTGTCTGCGCTGCCGCTTCCCGAACTGGATCCCGGGCCGTCGTTCGCCTACGCGCTGCAGTGGATCGCCTTCGGCACGATGGCCCCGCTCGGGCTGATCTACTTCGCGTGGCAGGAGGGTCGGCAGCGCTCTTCGAGCGCTGCCGACCCTCCTGCTCGTGAGTGGCAATCAGTGCCCTAACACCGAAAGACACTCACCACTGCGGCCAGCGCTGCGCTGGCCGCGCCGACCACCCGGGACAATGCAACTCCGCGGGTGAGGTCAGCGGCATCAGGCACGTGCCCGTAGCCCATAACCGGGCGCTGCTCGATGCCGTGCGGGTATACGGTACGGCCTCCCAGCCGCACGCCGAGCGCACCGGCAAACGCGGCTTCGGCCTGTCCGGCGTTGGGGCTGGGATGCGTGGCCGCGTCACGGCGCCAGGCTTGCCACGTCTCGCGGACCGAACCGCCCACCAGAGGCGCGCACACGGTGGCTAACCCAGCCGTGACCCGGGAGGGCAGCAGGTTGGCCAGGTCGTCCAGCCGCGCTGCAGCCCACCCGAAGCGCAGGTACCGCGGAGAGCGGTAGCCGACCATCGCATCCAGGGTGTTGACCGCGCGGTAGGCCAGCAAACCGGGCGCCCCGGCAACCGCCCCCCACAGCAACGGCGCAACGACGGCATCCGAGGTGTTCTCAGCGATCGACTCCACACTCGCCCTGGCCACCCCCACCAGGTCGAGTGCGGCCGGATCCCGCCCGCACAGATGTGGCAGCCGGGCCCGGGCACCATCGAGGTCACCGGCGTGCAGCGCGCGGGCCATCGCCGCACCTTCCTCAGCCAGCGAGGCCGCACCTAGCGCAGCCCAGGTGGCCAGCGCCGTGGTTGCTGTCTGAACGAGGGCATGCTTACGACCGGCCCGTTCCAGCCCAGCACCGGCCGCCGTGG
Organism: Pseudonocardiaceae bacterium; assembly: GCA_035640615.1. GTDB lineage: Bacteria > Actinomycetota > Actinomycetes > Mycobacteriales > Pseudonocardiaceae. The sequence continues at coordinate 1,935 of DASQVU010000365.1, read as the reverse complement.
CAGCACCCACCAGAACACTGGTGTAGATCACGCCGGCCAGCTTCCGCTCGGCGTAACAGGCGCGTTCAGCTCTCAGAGCGAGGTGCCCGAAAGCGGCAACCGGATGACCGTGCCGAGGATCGCCGAACACCGCATCAGCGGCGACGCCGAGCAGTAACCCGGCTGCCCGTGCTGCGCCCACTACTCGACCCCCAGCTGTCCGCCGGTGTGGATAAGCCTACTGAGGCTTGCGGATACCTCCGCTCAAAGTATTGACGAGCTCGTTCTTGCAGACCTTCCCCATCTCGTTGCGCGGCAACGCGGACACGAAATGCACCACCCGCGGTCGCTTGTGTGGCGCGAGCAGCCCCGCGACGTGGTTGGCGAGTTGCGCGGCATCAGGTGCCGGCTCACCGCCGGTCACCACCCACGCCACCACCCGCTCCCCGAGATCGGGATCAGGCTCTCCGGTGACCGCCGTTTCGATCACCCCGGGGTGCTCCAGCAAAGCGTTCTCAACCTCCCCCGCACCGATCCGGTACCCACCGCTGGAGATCAGATCTGTGCTGCGACGCCCGACTATCCGCAGACAGCCATCCGCGCCGCGGGTGGCGAGATCGCCGGTGCGTAACCAGCCGTCGCGCATCACTTCGGCAGTGGCGTCGGGCTGGTTGAGATAGCCCTGGAACAGGGTCGGCCCGGCCACCTCGATCTCTCCGATCGTCTCGTCATCGAAGACGTCGAGGTTCGCGCCGTCGTCGTCCACCAGCCGCAGCGCTACTGGCTCCAGCGGTGGCCCGACGGTGGCCGCCCGGTGTGATCCGTCGATTCGCGCTGCACAGGTGATGAGTGACTCGGTCATTCCGTATCGCTGCACGACATGCTGCCCGGTCACCGCCTCGATCCGGTCGTGATCGCGGACGGACAGCGCGGCGGAGCCCGACACCAGCAGCCGGGCACGGCCCAACGCTGCGGCCACTTGAGCCTCGTGCTCAGCGGCGGCGGCCAACCGGTGATACATCGTCGGCACCCCGAACAACATCGTCCCGGCACCCGCCAGTTCCCGGGCCACGCCGGCGACTGAGAATGAGCCCAAGTGGTGCACCGCTCCCCCCAGCCGCAGCGGACCGAGCACGCCGAGTACCAGACCATGAACGTGGAACAGCGGCAGCGCGTGCACCAGGATGTCGTCGGCACTCCATCGCCAGGCCGCCGCCAGTGCGTCGAGGTCAGCGGCCAGCGCACGGCGCGGCAACACCACGCCTTTGGGCGGACCGGTCGTGCCGGAGGTGTACACAACCAGCGCCGGTGACTCGGGGTCCGGCTCGGGAGGAAGAACATCGTGTGCTGCCTGCAGGTCGACATCGAGCCGGGGTAATGCCCTGAGCGCCTCCGGTAGCGGCGCACCGGGGGTGGTGACGACCAGATCGGGGGCCGCATCACCGATGACATGGTGTGCCTCCCGCGCGCCGAGCCGGGGATTGATGGGCACCGCGGGCACGCCGGCAATCAGTGCTGCGACCACCGCCACACATGTTTCCAGCTCCGACGTCGCCCAGATCGCCACGCGCGTGGAACCGGACAATCGAGTGGCCAGTGCCGCAGCCACCACTCGCAGTTCTCGATAGGTCACGGAATGCTGACCGAATCGCAAAGCCACGGCATCGGTGGGATGATGCAATGGAGGTAACAATGGCGGGGTAAGCACTGACAATCCTTTCGAGGTCCTTGTCGAGCACAGGTGATGTTCAAACCATGACTGACGCGGTGTCCACCGTCGATGGTGGTGCTCGGCCGTTCGAATTGTGGATGACCTCGAACCTTGCCTTGGGTCTGGCGTTCAACTGTTTGCTGCCCGTGCTGCTGCCGTCTTACGTGCTATCCACCGGCGGGAGCGCCACGGATGTCTGGGTGGCGATGGCGATGGCGGGACTGTTTGCCCTGTTCGGACCATGG
>DASQVU010000364.1:0-7592 GCA_035640615.1 Pseudonocardiaceae bacterium | reverse complement strand
GCGGCGATCACCGCCCAGAACCAGCGGGTCGGCGAGATGAGCTCGCCGACGACGATCGCCAGGCTGGTCGCAACGCCGACCTGGATGGCTTGCCGGGTGGTCAGCGCTAGCCCGCTCGGCTCGTCGGCGTCCTCGGTGTCGGTGCGGTCGCCTTCCATGGCGGGTTCGTCGCCATTGCCTGACGGGTGATCGGTGCCCGGCATCCCGGCGTCGGTGCGGGACTGCAGCGCGTCGGCGAGCCGGACCACCGCGAAGCCCACCCGTTGGGTCCGGTCGCCAAATCCCTGGGTTTGCTCGACGAGGGTCGCCACGCTCTGGCGGGCACCCTCCAGCAGGGCGTCCACCGACCCTGCCGGCGTGCCGGTGGCCAACGCCGTGCGCAGCTGCTCAAGGCCGGCCAGCAATGCCCGGCGATCCGGCTCGGCCAGCGTGACATCACTCTGCACCAACCGCCGGGTGGCCACGGCCAGCCGTTCCGCGGCCAGCTCGACATCCAAGATCCACATGGCGAGCTCATCGTGCTGCTCGAGGCGCTCGGTGACCTGCAGTGCGGTCTCATTCAGGCGGGTACGGCGGCGGCGGACGTCGAGCAGCTCGCGCTCTACCACGCCGGCTTCACCACCCGCGGCTACCAGCACGTGGGTGACCGCCTCGATGACGGCATACACCCGCGCGCGGAATGCCTGCACCAACCGCGCCAGGGTGCGCTCAGGTCGCTCGGCGAATAGCCAGCAACCCAGCAGCAAGGTGACGCCGATGCCGATCGCCGCCGCGCCCAGTAACCACCGCAGCTCGCTGGTCGAGGCGTGCAGGAACTGGGTGAAGAAGTACGGCATGAACCCGGCCATGCCCAGCGCGAAACCGCGTGGACCGAACCGCCGGACGTACACCGCGCCCATAGTCACCGCGACGAACACCACGTCGGCGACGATTCGGTACGGCGCGAGCAGCGTGCCCGCTACGACCGAGGCCCCCGCGGGCAGCGCCATGAGGACCGTGGTCACCCGGCGTTGGTGCAGGTCTGGCTCGTTGACCGCCAGATTGGTGACCATCGCCAGGACCGCGGCGAACATCACCACCGTGACCGATGTGCCGGTCAGCGCCCGGAGCCCGGACATGATCCCGGCCGCCAGCACCATCGCTGCGGTCGCGATGCCGGCCAACCGCAACCGCGCCAACCCAGGATCCACCCCGGTCAAGGCCGTGCGCAGCGCCATAAACTGCAGCCGCCACCGCACCGGCTCAGCTTCGCACGCCGCGCCGGGTTGGTTCAGGGCTTGCGGGCGACCCCTCCGACGATGCAGTGTTGCGCCGGCATCAGCGGCTTGATCCGCGGCCCATCCGGCCACCAATCGACGCACCGGATCAGACCAGGTTCGACCAGTTCGAGGCCGTCGAATAGCGGCAGGATCTCAGCGCGGGGCCGGAACCACCCGCTGCCCAGTGAGCTGTGCACGAGAATCTGCTCCAGCCGCTTGGCGAGGCCGGTGTATTCGTTTTCCGGATCGAGGAAGTGGCTGATCGCCACATAGGAGCCCGACGGCAGTGCATCGATGTATTCAGCCATGATACTCGCCGCGGGACGCGTGCCGACGTAGTGGTGCAGCGTCCCGAGCTGGAACAACGCGATCGGCTGAGAGAAGTCCAGATGCTTGCGCACGATTTCGTCGTTGAGCAGCTGCCGAGGTTCGAAGATGTCGGCTGCGCTGAAATGCGTACGGTCGTTTTCGACCAGCAACGCCCGCCCGTGTGCCAGCACCACCGGATCGTTGTCGACGTACACCACGCGGGACTCCGGCTGGATGCGCTGGGCGACTTGGTGGGTGTTCTCCGTCGTCGGTAGTCCCGATCCGCAGTCGAGGTACTGGAGGACGCCGGTCTGCTGGGCGATGAAACGGGTTACCCGGATCAGAAAGTGGCGATGATCCCAGGTGGATTGGCCTATTTCCGGAGCAATTTGCGAGAGCCGCCGGACAACCTCCCGATCGACCTGGTAATTGTCCTTACCGTTGAGCGCGGCGTCATAGACCCGGGCGATGCTCGGCTTGGTCGTGTCGATGTAGGCTTGCTCCGCGAGGCCTGCTTGCAGGGCCGAGCTATTATCCGCGAGGCCTGCTTGCAGGGCCGAGCTATTATCTCCGTCGTCAGACATCGGTAAGCCTCGCAAGCGCTGTAGGACGGATCTGGACACCCGGCCGAGCGTAAGGCGATGGCCGTGCAGGGTAAACCATTGGGTACCGGGTTGGTGAAAAGGCCGGAGAGGTGACATGCCCACCGATGATCTCCGCGATACTTCAGACGGTGCGGCGAAGCAGCACGGTAGCCCGACCGCCCGGCGCATCATGCTGGGTGCCCGGCTGCGGCGGCTGAGGGAGGCTGCCGAGATTTCGCGGGCAGAAGCGGGTTTCGCGATCCGCGGGTCCGAGTCGAAGATCAGCCGGTTAGAGCTCGGCAGGGTCGGTTTCAAGGTTCGGGACGTCACCGACCTGCTCACCATGTACGGGGTGACGGACCCGGACAAGCGCGAGGAGTTCCTGGAAATGGTCCGCCGGTCCAATGAACCGGGCTGGTGGCATCGCTACACCGATGCGGTGGCCGATTGGTTCACCGACTACCTCGGTCTGGAGGAATCGGCGGCCCGCATTCAAACCTGGGAACAGCAGTTCGTCCCCGGCCTGCTGCAGACCGAGGACTACACCAAGGCAATCGCAACCTACGGGTGGTCTCCGCTGGCGAGCCAAAGCGTGTCCCGCCAGGTTGCGGTGCGGATGCGCCGTCAGGCGCTGCTGACCCGGCCGAATCCACCCAAGGTATGGGCGGTGATCGACGAATCCGTACTGCACCGGCCCATCGGCGGTAAGCGGGTGCTGCAGGCCCAGATCGAGCACCTTCTCGAGCTGACCAAGCGGCCGTACATCACCGTGCAGGTGCTGCCGTACCAGTTCAGCGGGTACGCCGCGGAAGGCTCGTTCACCACGTTGCGGTTCGCCGAGCCCGAGCTGCCGGATGTCGTCTACCTCGAGCACCTCTGTGGCGCGCTCTATCTGGACAAGAGATCCGACACCGAGATTTACGGTCGGGTCTTCGACCGGCTCACGGTCGATGCCCATACTCCCGAGCACACCCGGCAAGTACTGGCCAAGGCGGGCACCGAACTCTGAGCCGGTTGGTTACTCCATTTGCGCGCGGCTAGATGTCAAATTGACACCACTGAAAGTGCACGCTAGCTTGCCGCGAGTGCACGTGCAGGTGCAGCCCAAACGAGGGTGGGTGGTCCCATGTCCCAGCCAATCCGCAAGGGTATGCCGGCTGCGGATCTCGCCGGGGTGATGTGGCGCAAGAGCCGGTACAGCGGCCAGCTCGGTAATTGCGTGGAGACCGCGATGCTTCCTGGTGGCCAGGTGGCGATGCGTAACTCCCGCGATCCCGGTGGCCCTGCGTTGATCTTCAGTCGGAACGAGATGGCTGCTTTCCTGGCCGGTGCGAAGGACGGCGAGTTCGACGACTACACCGGCTGAACCGAATTCCCGGGAGACGGGCTGGCGGGCAAGACCAGCAGCCGGTGCGGCGACGCTGGCCGACCAGCCCCTGCTGCTGGTGCGCCAGCGGGCTGGTGTGCTCGGGCACAGTGACCGTACCGTGCACCTGCTTCCGCTGCCCCCAGATGGTGCGACGGGTGTGATGGCCGCGCTGTGCGGCGGCCTGCTGCGTCTCGAGGAGATCGAGACTGCCGAATCCGGCGACGACCTGCGCTGCCAGGTGTGCACGGAGAACCAGGCCATCGCTGCCGGCGTGGGAGTCGATAGCTCAGCTGCGATCGCGCGTGAATTCCCCTACCGCGCGTGGAACTGGCCGGTGATCGAGCACGGTGATCTGGTCCAGTTGAGACTGGACGGCGACGTGTCGGCCATCGCGATCCCGATACCGCTCAGCGCCCGGGTGACGCAGGTGCTCATCGACCGATTCTGTCTGCCCGCGGTACTGGCTCACCCATACGCTCCCGACCATCACCTGGTGCTCACTGGGGAGCGATTCGGCGCCCCGCTGCCCTGGCCGTCCGGCATCTACCAGGTCACCGACGCGATCATGCTGCCACCCACCATGACGATCTGTGGGCCGATCACCTGGGTACAGCCGCCAAGCAAGGACTCCTTGCGGTTGTCCCGGGAGATCGACGTCTTCGGTGCGCTGCGCACCGCCCTCACCAGCTAATTCCCGGGCTGTTCCCCCCGGGGGTCTGCTCGATGAGAAGCTCATCAGCAGTTGCGAAGGGTGGCTGCCCGGTTTGTGGTTCCAGTCGTCTCCTTCCATTTCGAGGATCAGCATTGGGGAAACGGAGATTCGGGACGACCTGAATGCCAATGGACAGTAAGTACCAAACCCCTTCAAACCGTGCAATTACGAGACGGGTATGCCCTATTTGTTGCGCTCCGTCACCGATCGAGGACATACTGTAACGGATAGCTCATACGTTCTTGCATTAGTACGTAACGTCGTATATTGCAGGAGCACAGCACGCGCAAAAGTACACATTCGTGCATTTGCTCTTGCCGCCCTCTCCACCCTTCTGGAACGGTAAGTCGACGATATGCCGATGAAGCCTCCTGGTGCCAAGGGGGCTGCATCGAGGGTTCTCCACACACCGAGGCCGACTAGGCCTACTTAAATGGTGAGGCGTGACACGGTTGGATCGCGAACTTGGCTCGCTGCCATGCGGGCAGGTGAAGCGGTGGTCGGTCCGTGAGGCCGCACCGTTACCTGCTGCGCAACGGCTCGGTTTGGCGATTGCCGGTTCAGTGGTGCGCGATGGTCGGCCTGTGGTCACTGAGGTCCCCGATCTGCGCCTCGGAAGTGTGTGGGGTGGCCGGTGAAGGCCAAGGTCGTACGAGTGCGTGAGGTGATCCGATGCCGCTGACCCCAACCGACGTTCGCAATGTCGCGTTCAGCAAGCCGCCGATCGGCAAACGTGGCTACAACGAGGAGGAAGTAGACGCTTTCCTCGATCTTGTAGGTGCTGAGCTGACCCGGTTGCTTGAGCAAAACAATGAGCTCCGGGCCCAACTTGAGCAGCGCGATCGGCAGCTTCGCGCTGCGGCGGCGGAGCCGGCACGTCCTTACGGCGGCGCGGTACGGCCGCCGGTCCAATCGCAGGCACCGGCTCGCGACCACGACACGCAAGCCGCCAAGGTATTGGGGATGGCGCAGGAGATCGCTGATCGGCTGACCGGCGACGCCAAGGCCGAGGCAACGAGGATCTTGGGCGAAGCCCGAACCAAAGCTGACCACCTGCTTTCCGAAGCGAGGGCAAAGGCTGATGGCATGATCCACGAGGCCAGGACCCGTGCCCAGACCATGATCAATGATGCGCGCAGCAAAGCTGAGAGCTTGGAACGCCAGTCGCAGGAGAAGGCCGCATCACTGGAGCGTGACGCGGCGCGTAAGCACACCGAGATCATCGGTTCGATCAGCCAGGAGAAGGTCGTCCTGGAGAAGAAGGTCGATGAGCTACGCACGTTCGAAAACGAGTACCGCACCCGCGTGATGACCTACCTGAAGGCCCAGCTGCGCGAGCTGGAGCTGCGCGCATTTGCTGCGCCGGCCGCGACCACCCGCCCGCAACCGGACTTCACGGCCGCCCCGTCGTTCAGCTCGCCCGCCGAGACCGGCGCCCACCGTGTTGATCCGATGGCTGATCCCATGATTGGCAGCAGCGTGGCTGACGTGACGAGGATTCCAGCTCCCCGCAGCGGTTCTTTCAACCAGGACGTCATCGACGAACCAGGTCTGAACGGAGTGCGGTGGGAACCCGCGGTGTGAACTGAGGCGGCGCCTCGGCGGCGGCAGGATAGCAGCCGAGGCGCCGCACCGGAGTTCGACTATCTCCCCATATCGGACGAAACCGCCAAACGGGTGATATGGCGCGCTATAGGGGTGGAGTAAGCTGATCAACTAGCACGAGGGGGAGGTCAGCTAACAACCCAGCGCATCCACGGTATTGCCTTGCATTCGGACGCAGTCATGATGGTTGACGGCGCAAGCATGCGGCTTCCGCGGTGTGGATCCGCTCGGATTAATCGCACCGTTGTCGCGCCGGTCCTATTTATCTGCGTGGCTCGTGGGTGCGCGTTTTCGTTTTGTATCGCGGTACGGGGGGAACCAGATACAGTGATTCTAAAAATCATGCGATCTAACGGCCTGTGCTTAACAGGCGGTGTGCCTGCGTCATGTTGCGGAGAGGATTTGCAGATCACGGTAGGAGAATGGTGTGGGCGCTAGTCGGCCCAATAGTAATTCGGCTAGCATTCACGCCTCCACGCGCGCGCAGGGCCCAACCGCGCTTCGTATTGCGTTGGGCACTCAGCTGCGTCGCCTCCGTGAGGCCAGCGGAATCAGTGCCGAGGCAGCTGGCTACGCGATCCGCGCGTCCCACGCCAAAATCAGCCGCTTGGAGCTCGGACGAGTCGGCTTCAAGGAACGTGACGTGGCCGATCTGCTGACCCTCTACGGCATTACTGATGAGCGCGAGCGGGCGGCGTTCTTGGCGTTGGCCCGTCGCGCGAACCAGCCGGGCTGGTGGCATCAGTACAGCAGCATCATGCCGAGTTGGTTTGAGATGTATCTCGGTTTGGAGCAGTCCAGTTCCGTCATCCGCAGCTACCACCCTCAGTTCGTGCCCGACTTGCTGCAGACGCGCGATGTCGCTTATTCCGTGCTCCGGCTCAGCTACCCCGACGCATCCACCGGCGACATCGAACGCCGGCTTGCGCTGCGGATGGCACGTCAGAAGATCCTGCTCCAACCTGGCGCTCCAAATCTGTGGGTCGTGATCGACGAGGCGGCGCTGTGGCGGCTTGCTGAGGGTTCCGCAATGCGGGCACAGCTGGAGCATCTGATGACGATGTCGCAGCGACCCAATGTCAGAATCCAGGTGATGCCGATCTATTTCGGCGCGCATGTAGCGGTGGGTGGTCCGTTCACGATCCTGCGGTTCTCCTTGCCTGACCTGCCAGATATCGTCTACCTCGAACAGCTCACCGGAGCTCTTTACCTGGATAAGAGCCAAGACGTCCAGCACTACCTGATGGTTATGGACCGCTTGTGTGTGCAAGCGAAATCCCCTGCCGAGACAACCCAGTTCCTCGCCACTACCCTCAAAAACCTTTAACGCCCCTTCGAGCCCGACAGGGAGACATATCGGCCGGCAGGGCCGGATTTGACCCCGATATGTCTCCCTGTCGGGATGCGCGGGCTGGGTGCGCCGGTCCGGGGAACGTGGCGCGCTGGATGCGGGTTGTGGTCAGGCGTGTAACGCGGCGGCGCCGCGGGACGACAGACACAGCGAGAAGCCTCGTGACGTAGGAACCCCCGACCCTGCGTCCCGGGGCTTCTTCCCGTGTTGAGGGGCAAGCTGTGAGGTGATGACGGCAAACCTGGAGCTGCCCGAGCCGGTGGCGCCGATGCTGGCCTGCGCCGGTACTCCCCCATCCGGCACGGGATGGGCGTTCGAGTTCAAGTGGGACGGCGTGCGCGCCATCGCTGCGGTCGCTGGGAACCAGTTGCGGCTGTACAGCCGTAATGGCAATGACATCACC
>DASQVU010000363.1:0-8809 GCA_035640615.1 Pseudonocardiaceae bacterium | reverse complement strand
CCTGCCCGGGTTCGGCCACGGCGGCCTCCTGGTTCAGTCGGTCGCCCTGCAAGCACTGTCAACCTCTTGTGGCGTCCGTGATGGCTACCAACCTGGGGCGCTTTAGAGCGGCAGCGTGCGGCCGAGCACGGCGAAATCTCGAGAGTCACCGGTGAAGTGGTAATGGCGCAGTAAGTCGGTGAATCCAAATCGGCGATAAAGCCGCCACGCTCTGGTTGGGCCTTCAGGAGTCGACAGCAAAACGCGAGGGGCGTCCACTCTGGAGAGCAGCTCAGTAAGCAGGGTCGCGCCGATTCCTCTGCCCTGGGCATCGGGGTGTACATGCAACTCGGTCAGCTCGAAGTAGTCGGCAAGTTCACGTTGCGCCGCAGCGGGATTGATCATTCGGAGCCCGCGGTGCACCTCATCATGCCACCACTGGCCGGGTGCTCCCCGGTAGCCGTAGCCAATGCCTACCAGCCTCTCAGCCTCGAAGGCAGCCATACATACCCAGCCTGCCCGCAGCATGTGCTCAAGCCACATCGGGCTGCGATGTTGTGCGGTGCCAGGCGGGTAGCGCATGGCGGTGACGTAAATTCGCAGCGCCTCGTCGAGCCGCTCGCGCAGCTCCGCGGCGGTCAGTTCGGTCAGCCGCGCTGGTTCCGGGGCGGGCATTGCGGTCACCGCCGACCTCCTGTGTTGGCCTCGTGAGTACGCCTGGCCCCGGCGAAAGAGGCCTTGGCAGAACCCACGACTCCCATGAGACCACGGCAAGTACCGACCTGCCGACTTTCCGAGATTGGCACTTGACGCACCCGAGTCTCGAGGGGTTAACCTAAGCCTGTCGAACATATGTTCGAACACGGGTCCGGTGGTGGCGCGGGGGAAGCGCGTCGCCGCCGGACGCCGCCGGCTTCCCCACGGCGGAGTCGATTCGTGTGCCGGTTACGACTCCCGACCAGGAGGCCGACGTGCCCACTGTACTTTCGTTTACCTCATCCAGCGAACCGCGATACCACGGGCGCGGCCACTCGAACCGCCTCCGTGATCCAGACGTCCCCCAACACTGCCCGCCCACCGTACGAGCCTTGATCGAACAAGCTCGGCAGGCTCTGCTCGACGCCGAATACACCCCGCATCCGGTAGAACGCTACGTCCAAGCACACCTTGCGGCGCTGCGTGCGGCCTCTGCCGTGCTCGCAGCGCGGGCCCGGCCGCGCCGCCGGGCAGCGCCCACCAATGCCTGGACGTTGCTCAGTACCGTCGCACCAGAGCTCGCGGAGTGGGCGGCCTTCTTCGCCGCTACCTCCGTCACCCGGGCCGCGGCTGAGGCGGGCGTTCATCGCCTCGTGACCCACCGCGACGCCGACGACATGGTGCGCCAGTCTGGTCAGTTCCTGGCACTCGCCTGGCGGTCGGCGACGAGGACGTTCCGATGACGGCCCCGCGAGCGCTGATCGACTACGGCCGGATGCTCGACGTCATCGGAATCGAGGGCGAATTGATTCTCGATACGGCGGCGTCCGCCTTGCCGGACGCCGCTGCGGCCGAGGTACCTGGTTGCCCCGATCTGACCCTGGAAGGGACCCTGCGACATGTGGGCAGCGTCCATCGGGTGACCAGGCTATGGGTACGAGATGGCCACCGCCCTGAACACTGGCAGCGGTCACCATCGGACGATGACCTGGTGGGTTTCGTCCGAACCGGGCTGGGGGAGCTACTTGAAGAACTGCGACAGCACGACCCGCACGCGCCATGCGACACATGGTGGCCCGCGGACCGTACCCACGGTTTCTGGCGGCGCCGGATGGCTCACGAGACGACAGTGCACCGGGTTGATGTGCAAGCTGCGGCTGGCGGACCGGTCAATCCCATCGACCCCGACGTAGCCCTGGACGGTATCGATGAGGTGTTGTTCCTCTGGTTCGGTCACCGCCTCAACGAACTGCGGATGTCCTCACCGCGGCAGGGCGCGGTCGCCCTGTCAGCCGCCCAGCGGCGCTGGCTGGCCATCTTCGAACGCGGCCGTTCGACCGCCCGGCGGGTGGGCGAGGCTGACGCCCGCTCCGCGGACGCCATAGTCAGCGGGGACCCCATGGCCGTATACCTGTGGTCGTGGGGGCGCCTACCGGATCAATCGGTCCAGATCTCCGGTGACCAGGAAGCTGTCGCCCATCTCTGGGCCCTGCTACGACCTGCGACGCAGTAGGCCGGCTTTGACCGCCAGGAGATCAGGCACGTAACCGCAGTCCGCGGGGGGTGGCGCGGAATCCTGCTTCACGGAGCAACTGGGCCAGCGCAGAGCCCAGAGCAGCTTCGCCGTCAGCGCGCTCGACGGACAGCGACCCCAGCCATCCCTGTGCAACCGCCCTGGCGAGGGCTGCGACGGCAGCGCGCAAGGCATCGGTGTCGTCAGTGAATGACAGCAGCGACCGCCCACCGCGTTCGACGTAGAGGACCGCGGCACCGTCGACGAGAACGGCCAGCGCACCGGCCTTGCGACCCGGTCGGTGTCGCACATCGCCCACGGTGGGCGGCCACGGCAGCGCAGCACCGTAAGGTTGAGCGGGGTCTGTCGCAGCCAGGACCACCGTGGCGTAACGACCCTCAACGGGTTGGCTCATGGCCCGCAGCCGGTCGATGGCACCCGGAATGGCGAACTGGGCAGCGCCGAGTCCTTCGATGACGTATCCGCGCCGGCAGCGGCCGGATTCCTCCATCGCGCGCAGCACCTTGTAGATGCCGGCAAAGCCACCGGCGACTCGTTCGGTGTCCAAGGCACCTCGAGTGAGAACCCCGTGGCGCTCAAGGAATGTTTCGGCCCGCGCGTAGGCCCGTCGAGTGTGGTCGGGTTGCACAAGTGCTGCTGGTTGCTGGGGTACGGGCGATAGCGACCAGCGTCCTGCGGCCGTTGGCGGTCCGGCGCGGTGTGGCATCAGCGGCCGCGTCGCGCGCATTCGCGCGTACCTACTGCGCGGGACAGAGCGGCGCGGTCGGTGTGCGGCCGAGCGCCCGGACACCAGTGCTCGCACTGGCGCCAGGGAATCATTGGTCAGCAAACCCGCCCACACCAGATCCCAGAGCGCGGCAACCACGTCGGCGTCGTTAGGCACAGCTTCACCATCAGCAAGCAGGTACTGACCGGCCAAATCGGCGAGCTGACGGAAAAACAGCGCACCACCCGTGGCCGGCCCACCCCCTGCATCCCAACCCAGCGCGCGCAGCACACCGCGGTGGACCGGGGTGAGCGCTAGTTGCTCATCCAGGTCGGGTAACAGGAGGTCGGCCAGGTCGGTGGGAGCCAGCGCGATCCACCCGTCGCCTCCCGGTAGGGGCCCGCATCCGACCCAGGTCACTTCTCCAGAGATGGTGAGCTCATCAAGCAGCGAGGGAGAGTAGCCGGAAAGCCTCGCCGGCAACAGCAGCGACTCCAGGGCACTGGCCGGCACTGGCGCGCCGGCGAGTTGTTCAATCACGCCAAGTACGTCCCCCGGAGTGGGCGCGGTGCGCAAGCGTCGTGCCGGCTCCATGGTCGAGGTCTCCGAGGAGCCGATCCCATGCCAAGCCGGCAGGAATCGGCCCAGCGCAGCTTGCTCGACCGGCTCGACCTCCGCCCGCAGGCGGGCCAGCGACGCCCGCCGGATCCGTCGCAGCACTTCCGCATGGCAGTACTCCGGGCCGCCACCCAGCTCCACCGGGCGCAGCTCGACCGGACGTAGCTCACCGCGGACCAGCGCGCCCAGGGCGGTCATGCGATCCAGCGCTGCGCCCACTACAGCGATGCCCAGCCCGAAGCGATGTGCGGCCGCCGCCGCGGTGAACGGCCCATGCGTTCTGGCATAGCGCAGCAGGAGATCCCCTAGTGGGTCGGCGACCGGCTCGGTGAACGCTTCTGGTACGCCCACTGGCAGAGGCACGCCGAGCGCGTCGCGGACCCGCCCAGCGTCTTCTATCGCGATCCAGCGGTGCTCGCCGGCGATCCGCACCCTGATCGCTCGCCGGGCTGTGCCGAGTTCAGCGAGCCAGTCTATAGTCGCCCCGCGTTGCGCTGCTTCGGTCTCGGTGAGATCGCCCAGCGTGCGCAGCAGATCGGCGGTGCTCTCCACGTCCCAGGCCTGGCGGTCGGCGTCGAGCCGCTGCAATTGCGCCTCGATCTCCTGCAACACCTCTGGATCGAGCAGTTCGCGGATCGCTTCGGCGCCGAGCAATTCGGCCAGCAACGTGGAGTCCAGCGCCAGCGCTGCGGCGCGGCGCTCGGCAAGCGGCGCGTCCAGCTCGTAGAGGAACATCCCTACGTAACCGAACAGCAAGCCGCGGGCGAACGGGGACGGCGACCGGGTGGCGACCTCCACGACACGGATCCGCCGGGCGCGCACATCCGCCATCAGCTCCCGCAGCCCGGGTAGGTCATAAACGTCCTGAACGCATTCCCGCATCGCTTCCAGCACCACCGGGAACTGCTCGTACTTGGACGCGACGGCGAGCAGCTGAGCCGACCGCTGCCGCTGCTGCCACAGCGGTGTGCGGCGCCTCGGGTCACGCCGTGGCAGCAGCAGCGACCGCGCGGCGCATTCCCGGAACCGGGATGCGAACAGCGCCGAGCTCCCCAACTCGGCGATCACCATCTGGTCTATTTCATCCGGGTCGAACAGCACATCCTCAGCGGTGGGTAGTACCTCGGCGCCGTCGGCGTCCAGCGCGTCCGGCAGCCGGAGCACGATGCCGTCGTCGGCGCTGGCCACCTGGGCCTCGACGCCGCGCCGTTCCCGCAGCCGGGCGCCGATCGCCAGCGCCCACGGCCCATTGACCTGCGCGCCGAACGGCGAGTGCACCACCATCCGCCAGTCACCTAACTCGTCGCGGAACCGCTCCACCAGCACCGTGCGGTCATCCGGCACATGACCCGTGGCCTCGCGCTGCTCGCGCAGATACGACAGCAGATTGTCGGCAGCCCAGGTGTCCAGGCCGGCGGCCTCGATACGGTTTCGCGCCGCGCCGACGTCAGCGATGCTCAGCTCGCGGACGAAGGCGCCCAGGGCCCTGCCGAGTTCCAGGGGACGCCCTGGCGCGTCACCCTTCCAGAACGGCATTCGAGCCGGCTCGCCCGGCACGGGTTGAGCGATGACCCGGTCGTGCGTGATGTCGACGATCTTCCACGATGTCGAGCCCAGCAGGAACGTGTCGCCCACTCGGGACTCGTACACCATCTCCTCGTCGAGTTCACCGACCCGCGAGCCGGCCCCAGCTGCACCGCCGGGTGTCATGACGGTGAACAGCCCGCGATCGGGGATGGTGCCGCCGGAGGTGACCGCCAACCGCTGCGCCCCGGGCCTGCCGCGCAGCTCGTCAGTGACCCGATCCCAGACGATCCGGGGACGCAGTTCGCCGAACTCTTCCGAGGGGTATCGCCCCGCGAGCATGTCCAGGACGGCGTGCAGCGCCGAATCGGGCAGCGCCGAGTACGGTGCGGCGCGACGGACCAGGGCGGCGAGATCGTCGACACGCCAGGTATCCAGCGCCACCATGGCCACCACGTGTTGGGCCAACACGTCGAGCGGGTTGCGGGGGTAACGCAACGCCTCGATCGCGGCTCCCACCATCCGCTCTGCAACCACCGCGCACGAAACCAGGTCGCCACGGAACTTCGGAAAGATCACTCCCCGCGACACCGCGCCAACCTGGTGCCCGGCCCGGCCGATCCGCTGCAAGCCGGACGCGACCGTTGGCGGTGCTTCCACTTGGACCACGAGATCCACCGCGCCCATGTCGATGCCCAGCTCGAGGGAAGAGGTAGCGACAACGCACGGCAACCGGCCTGACTTGAGTTCCTCCTCGACGAGGGTTCGTTGCTCGCGGGACATCGAGCCGTGGTGTGCCTTGGCGATGACGTCGGCGGCGCCGCCGGCGAGGCCGGCCTGGCCCATCAGCTCGGCGGGCAAGCGGTCCCGAGGCGTTGCGGGCTCGTCGGTGGCCAGCTCGTTGAGCCGCGCCGTGAGCCGCTCAGCCAGCCGCCGTGAGTTGGCGAACACGATGGTCGAGCGGTGGGTGCGCACGAGGTCCAGCACCCGGCGCTCCACTGCGGGCCAGATCGACGCGCGCTGCTCGGTGGTCCCGTCAGCACCCTCGGTCAACTCACCTAGCGTTGCCAGATCGGGCACCGGAACCTGCACCGCGACCTCGATCGATTTGGTCGAGGCTGGTTGCACCACCTGCACTGGTCGCCCGCCGGCGAGGAAAGCGCTGACCTCCTCGACCGGCCGCACGGTCGCGGACAGACCGATCCGCTGCGCGGGAGCGTCCAGCAGGGCGTCGAGCCGTTCCAGGGATAGCGCCAGATGCGCGCCGCGCTTGGTGGCGGCGACGGCATGCACCTCGTCGACGATCACGGTGTGGATCCCGCGCAGTGCGTCTCGGGCGGCAGATGTCAGCAGCAAGAACAGGGACTCTGGGGTGGTGACCAGCACGTCGGCCGGGTGACGGGCAAAGGCCCGGCGCTGCTCGGCTGGGGTGTCGCCGGTGCGCATTGCCACCCCGATGTCCGGCTGGGGCAGGCCCAGCCGGTGCGCCGCCTGCCGGATCCCGGTCAGCGGGGAACGCAGGTTGCGCTCGACGTCCACGGCCAGGGCCTTGAGCGGGGAGACGTACAGCACCCGGCAGCGTTTGGTCGGCGCCACCGGAGGTCCCGTGATGGCCAGCTGGTCCAACGCCCACAAGAACGCGGCGAGGGTCTTCCCGGATCCCGTCGGGGCGACGACCAGGGCATGCTCGCCCGCCGCCGCCACTCGCCAGGCCCCCTCCTGCGCTGGCGTAGGCCCGGCGAACACCCCCCTGAACCACTCCCGGGTCGCGGTCGAGAAGAGCTCCAACACATCCACGCCACCCATCATGGCGTGCCCTACTGACAGTGTGTCCCGCATCGCGCGGGCTCAGCGGGTGACCGGCACCCGAATAACCCCGCTGAGCTTGCTCAATGCGAGAAAGTGGCCGCTGCGATGCGGCGCTCGGCGAGGTGGTCGGCGGCGACGGCGGGCGGGACGCCGTCGCGTTCGGCCAGTTTGAGGATCTCCCGAGTGGTATCGAAGATCTTGGCTACCCGGGCTTTGGCCCGCTGGAAGTCGAAGCCTCGGATCTCATCGGCGACCTGTATCACCCCACCGGCGTTCACCACGTAGTCGGGTGCGTAAAGGATGCCGCGCTCGTCGAGCAGCTTCTCCACGCCAGGATGTTCCAGCTGGTTGTTCGCCCCGCCGCAGACGATCTTGGCGCGCAATACGGCGACGGTTGGATCGTCGAGCGCTGAGCCCAGTGCGCACGGCGCGTACACGTCAATCGGCTCGCGCACCAGCGCCGTGGTGTCGGGCGCCACCGCCACCTTTGGATGCGCTGCACGCACCCGACCGATTGCCCGGTCGTTGATGTCGGCCACGATCACTTCGGCGCCGTCGGCCAGCAGATGGTCCACCAGTAGGCGGCCGACCTTGCCGACCCCGGCGATGCCCACCCGACGCCCGGCCAGAGTGGGCGCGCCCCAGACATGTTCGGCGGCCGCGCGCATGCCCTGGAAGACGCCGAACGCCGTCAGGATTGACGAGTCACCAGCGCCACCGCGCGACACCGATCGCCCGGTGACGAACTGAGACTCCCGGGCGACGATGTCCATGTCCTCCACGTAGGTGCCGACGTCGCAAGCAGTGACGTAGCGCCCGCCCAGCGACTGCACGAGGCGCCCGTAGGCGCGTAGCAACGCTTCCGTCTTGTCCCGAGTCGGGTCGCCGAGGATGACGGCTTTGCCACCACCGTGATCCAGACCGGCCAGCGCGTTCTTGTAGGACATGGCGGTAGCTAGATGCAGCACGTCAACCAGCGCGTCGTCCTCGCTGGGATAGGGATGGAACCGGGTTCCGCCGAGGGCCGGCCCGAGCGCAGTGGAATGGATGGCGATGATCGCGCGCAGGCCCGAGGGCTTGTCGCGGCAGAAGACGACCTGCTCATGGTCGCCGGATCCGAACACATCGGTCACGTGGTGCCCCCTCCCGTTCGGTGGCGCGCGTTGCTGTCCGCAGCGTATGCCTGCGCCGGGCGCATCGAAGCCGGGCTGCGGTGGCACCATCTGCCGGGTAGCAGATCGGACCACCGAGCGCGGGAGAGATCATGCGGATCACCGGAGTCGGGCACGCCGGGCTGTACATCGAGACCGCTGCCGGCAGCGTGCTGTGTGATCC
Organism: Pseudonocardiaceae bacterium; assembly: GCA_035640615.1. GTDB lineage: Bacteria > Actinomycetota > Actinomycetes > Mycobacteriales > Pseudonocardiaceae. The sequence goes on along the minus strand of DASQVU010000363.1, from coordinate 608 downwards.
CTGGGTGACCCCGGCGTTCTTCGGGTCGTGGTTCCCGTTCCCGGACAACAGCGACCTCGATTGGGAGGTGCTCGGGCAGGCCGACTACCTGTACGTCTCGCACCTGCACCGGGATCACTTCGATCCCGAGCTGTTGCGCCGCTACGTGCGCAAGGACACCACGGTGCTGTTACCGGACTACCCCACCGACGAGCTGGAGCGTGAGCTCGCCGGCCTGGGGTTCCACCGCTTCCTACGTACGACATCAGGGGTCCCCGTGCACCGCGACGGGCTGCGCATCATGATCACGTCACTGACCGGGCCCAGCGACGGGCCGATCGGTGACTCGGCGCTGTCCCTGGACGACGGCCGCACCGTCATCCTCAACCAGAATGACGCTCACCCGCTGGATATTGAACAACTGCGCGACTTCGGGGAAGTGCACGGCTATTTCACCCAGTTCTCCGGCGCCATCTGGTGGCCCATGGTCTACGACCTGCCCAAGCCCGCGAAGCGCGAGTTCGCGCGCCGCAAGCGCATCGGCCAGGAGGACCGGCGATGCGCTACATCCGCGAGGTCGGCGCGCCGCACATCTTCCCCACCGCCGGACCGCCCTGCTTCCTCGACGA
>DASQVU010000362.1:0-2459 GCA_035640615.1 Pseudonocardiaceae bacterium | reverse complement strand
ATGCGTGCTGGACGACCGACGGATCTGCGAGTCTTCTGGATCCGGAAGTGAAACGAAAACTAGGCGGACTGGCGGTCACTAATGCACACGCTCGGCGACCGCCACCATCGATTTGGTCCGGCGATAAGCCGCTGTCTGATTCCTTCACGGCTTACCACACCGGGCACCGGCCGATACGGGGTGCCGGTAAGGAACGTGTCATCAGATCCAAACCGCGATGATTGGGATTGCCGAGCAAGACGGTCGGGGTTATGGCCAGATGGTTTGCGCGATGGTGAATCCGAGGAACGCGGCGCCGAGGCCGGCGACGGCGCTGGCGGCGGCGTTGAGCACCGCGTAGAAGCGGGCGCGTTGTTGCAGCAGTCGGATGGTTTCGTAGCCGAAGGTGGAGTAGGTGGTCAACGTCCCGCAGAAGCCAGTGCCGAGCAGGGCGGCGAGGTCGCTGGAGATGGCGTGGGCGGTGGTGCCGCCGGCGAGAATGCCGAGAATCAGCGACCCGACGACGTTGACGGCGAAGGTGCCCCAGGGGAACAGCGAGTCGTGACGTTGCTGTACCGCGTGGTCGACTAGGTACCGCAGCGGCGCACCGACGGCGGCGCCGAGCACGATGAGCAGCGTGATCACCGGGCTGCCTGGCGGGTGCGGCCGACGTAGCGGATCACTTCGACGGGGTCGATGATGACCAGGCCTTCGGTGACCAGCTCATCGAGTTGGGGCAGAAAGGCGCGGACTTTGTCCTCGGCGTCGACGATGACGATCGCGATGGGGAGATCTTCGGACAACGACAGCAGCCGGGTGGTGTGGATGCGGGAGCTGGCGCCGTAGCCTTCGATGCCGCGTAGCACGCTGGCGCCGGCCAGGCCAGTGCGGTGGGCGCGATGCACGATCTCGGTGTACAGCGGCTTGTGGTGCCAGGTGTCGTCCTCGCCGACGAAAATGGTCAGCCGGAGCGCGGGGCCTTGCAGTTTCATGGTCTCCCCTTGCGCGGTGGGTGGGCGCGGGTGGCCAGCCGGGTGAGGGTGATGCCGGCGTACACCGCGGCGAGCGCGGCGGCCAGGGTGCCTGCTAAATAGAGCAGCGCGGTACGGGCTGCGCCGGCGGCCACAAGTTGCTGCACGTCGACGGTGTAGGTGGAGAAGGTGGTGTATCCGCCGAGAATCCCGGTGCCCACAAACAGGCGCAGCAGCCGATGTGCTGCCCAGATCTCGGTAATGAGCACCATCAACACGCCGATGAGTAGGCAGCCGGTGATGTTGATGACGAAAGTGGCCCAGGGGAAGGCATCCGGCTGGTGTGGCCACGCCACGGTCACGGTGTCGCGGGCCAGAGCTCCGATCGCGCCGCCGGTGGAGACGGCGCCGAGCACGGCCCACGGTGCGCGGCGCAGCTTGTGGCGCTGCTGGGTGATGTGCAGGTTGACGTCGGGGTCGACCGGCTCGCCGATGCTGGCGGGTGCCGGGGTGTCGGGCACGGTGTTCTCCTACAGGCAGCCGCGGGCATGTCCGGTAGGGACCGTTGGCGAACGCGGTCGCGGTTTCCCGCACGTGCGGGGCGGCGGGTCCCACCGCCGCGGGCCACCAGGCCCGGTCTCGATCTTATCCGTGCTCTGGCCGATCAACGCCTGAAGCTGGCAGTGCCTGCGGCTGGCGGCTGGCGCGCAGTTGACGCAAGTCAGGGATGTGGTTGTAGAAGGTGCCGGGGCTGACGCCGAGCAGTCGGGCGATCGAGGTGATGCTCGCGTCGGGGTTGGGCAGCATGTCCCGGGCAGCGCGGATGATCTCAGGGGGTGATGACCGTAGGGCGGCCACCGACGCGGCCACGGGCACGGGCGGCGGCCAAGCCCTCGCGGGTACCGGAGACGATCAGCTCGCGGATGATTATGTGGACAGCTTGAGCATGTCAAGCGCCGTCATGACCCGAGCCGCCGCTGGATCCAGCTATCGTGCCCGTCGGTGAACGCGCCGATACGGCTGCCTGATGCCCGCGAGCACGTCGTCGTCGGTCACCGATTCCTCTGTCCTGGTGGACCGGTGACCGCGCTAGCCTCGAGGTCTACCGGCTCAGGCCCGGACGGCGTTGCGCCTAGTTCGGTGAGCAGCTGCTCGAGGCGGATGCGGGTGGCTTGGTGGCGTTCGATTTCGCGGTTCCAGCCGCGGGTAGTGGCGTCGTTGATGAGTTGGTTCTCGACGGCGAGGCGGGCACGTAGCCGGGGATGTAGTCGCTGGTGGTGAGGAGCTTTGAGCAGGTCAGCACCAGGTCGCACTCGCAGGGTCCCTCGGCCGGGAGGCGCAGGCAGTGGCCGAGTTCGAGTTCGGTTTTCAGGAAGTTGGTTTGCAGCCAGTGCACTGCCTCGGGTTCGAGGCGGTGCTCACGCAGTGCTTGGGCGGCCGGCCCGGCCATGCCGACCTCGGGACCAAGGTGTCGATTTAGGGCCTGTTGGTATTGCTGCTTGACGGTCG
>DASQVU010000361.1:0-4147 GCA_035640615.1 Pseudonocardiaceae bacterium | reverse complement strand
GGGCGCGGCGGCTGCGCGAAGCCGGTGTCACCGACGAGCAGCTGGCCAAGATCGCCTCGCCGATCGGCCTGGACCTGGGCGCACGCACCCCGGAAGAGACCGCGGTGTCCATCGCCGCCGAGATCATCTCACTGCGGTGGGGCGGCGCCGCCACCCAAAACCGCCTGGCCGACGCCGAAGGCCCCATCCACGGCTCCAATCCCATCGCCGAACCCGAACCCGTCAAGGCCTAGCGCGCCTCCAAAACCGCGTTCTGGCCGCAGACTGCTGTTTGCGAGGCTCTGAAATCCGCGTTCTGCGTCTAGAACGCGGAGCGTGCGCGCGATGAGGGCGGTGGCTTTAGGGAGTGGCGCACGCCACTAGCTCTGAGGTCTTTCGGTGCTCGCGTATTCTCGGGGTACGCAATATGATTGCCGTAGCGCAACAATTGCGCTTGCGAGGCTGCATCCTGGATTAGCGGCCGCCGCAACGAGGATGCTGACGTGCTACGGAGATCAGCGATGAAGGTTGAGGCCATCCTCGCCAAGAAAGGTCGTGCAGTACAGACGATCCGGCCCTGGTCGACTGTTGCCGAGGCAGTGCATCGGCTGGCCGGTCCACCCCGCATCGGAGCGCTCATCGTCACCGATCAGCACGGTCGGATCGCCGGCATGATCACAGAGCGGGACATCATCCGTGCGCTGGAACGCTATCGCGAGAACCTCATGAACCGCCCGGTCAGCGAAGTGATGGGGCGTCACGTACCAGCCTGCTCTCCGCAGGACAGCATCGAACATGTCATGCTGCAGATGACCAGGCTGCGATATCGCCACTTACCCGTCATCGACCGAGGTCGGCTGGCCGGATTGATCAGTATCGGTGATGTCGTCAAGAACCGAATCGACGAGATCCAACTCGAGTCCAGCGTTTTGCGAGATCTCTACATCGCGTCCCGATAACTGGCTAGCGGCCCTGCGAGGAGCACCGTATGGCCGGTGCCTGGTTCACCGAATGCGAGTTACCGCCCGATGCGTTCGCGGTGGTGATGGCAACGGGTATCGTGTCGGTGGCTGCGGACTACCACGGGTACTGGCGGCTCGGTATCGCGCTGAGCATCTTCGCCGTGGTCGCTTTTGTCGCCTTGGGGCTTGGTTTCCTGGCCAGGACGGTGAACCACCCGGTCGGAGTCGCGGCACCGGTAGACGATCCCGGTGTTGCGTTGCGCAGGTTCGCTTTCGTCGCGGCTTGCGCCGTACTCGATGTGCGCTGGGCCGGTAATTCTCTTGCCTGCTGGCTGCTGGGAGGCCTCACAGTCGCCGCCTGGCTTCTCCTGGCGCCGCTGGCCGTGGTCGGCGTCAGGTCTCGCCCTACCGAAGACCTGCGTGGTCGCGCCCGGGGTGCATGGCTGCTGCCGAGTGTGGCAACCGCAGGCCTGGCGACTGCGGTGAGTAACTTCGCCCTGCACCTCCGCATGTCCTCTGTCGTGGTGATCGCAGTCCTGGCGTGGCTTGCCGGGATGGTTGTCTACCTGGTGGTCACCTGGCTGATCGCGTGGCGGGCACTCGCGGCGCCGTTCGTGCCCGACCAGGTAACGCCCGACAGCTGGATCCTGATGGGTGCGCTCGCGATCACCACACTCGCCGGTGATCACATCCTGGCCGCGGTGCATGCGCTGCATGGACCCAGCGCGCTGGCGGCCTGGGCCCGGCCTGTGACGCTGGTGGCCTGGGCGCTTGCCAGTTCGTGGATACCCCTGCTGCTCTACGCCGCGCTCTGGCGGGTCGACCGCGTGCCTGGCTCGCTGCGGTATCAAGCTGCGTGGTGGGCAGCGGTCTTCCCGCTGGGGATGTACTCCGCGGCTTCCGCAGCGACCGCCGCCGAGCTGCACATGCCCGCGCTGCGCACCCTGTCCCTGGTGTTTTTCTGGATCGCCTGCACAGTCTGGACGCTCGTGGCCATTGGACTGCTGCGCTCCGGTCTCGGGTACGGGCTGCGGTCGCGGCACGAGTTAGCGCGATTAGCCCGGTGACGCGCGCCGGGCGGCCTGCTCAGCTACCCCGGGGCCGGTGTGGAAGGCCGTGCAAGCACGACGTACACTGTGTAGTCGGCGCGGACACCGCGCTGTTCCCAGCGTGTCTGCAGGTATCTGCGCAGGCTTCCCTGCTCAGCAGTGCGATTTCCGCACTCGCCTCCCGCACGTCATGGGGGTGGTGTGTGCCTGCGTCGCGGCAAAGCCGCTAGCCGGCGGCATGGCCGGAAAGAGCAAGAAGAGTGAGCGGAGGACATGGCCAAGAAAGACGGGGCGATCGAGGTCGAGGGCCGGGTGGTGGAACCACTTCCCAACGCGATGTTTCGGGTCGAGTTGGAAAACGGCCATCGAGTCCTGGCGCATATCAGCGGGAAGATGCGTCAGCACTACATCCGTATCCTGCCCGAGGACCGGGTAGTCGTGGAGCTGTCGCCCTACGATCTGTCCCGGGGCCGCATCGTCTACCGCTACAAGTAAGCACCACCCACAACTAACCGGCCCGGGGTGCTAGCCCGGCCCCGTGACCAGGAGAGACGACGTGAAGGTAAAGCCGAGCGTCAAGAAGATCTGCGATAAGTGCAAGGTGATCCGCCGCCACGGCGTGGTGATGGTGATCTGCGAGAACCTGCGTCACAAGCAGCGGCAGGGGTGAGCCGGGCACAACGTCGCTGATTCACGGCGCAAGATGACCTCCCCGCGCCACCCGACTCATTCGGAGTCGGGTCCACCCCCGGTAGCCAGGCCGGGGCCCGTAGGCGGTGCCACCGTCATGCGGGACGGACGGGGAGCAGACCTGGTGACGACGAGACAGGAGACACGCCTCGCATGGCACGACTCGCCGGTGTTGACCTTCCCCGCGACAAGCGGATGGAGATCGCACTGACCTACATCTACGGTATCGGCCGTACCCGTTCGCACGAGATCCTCAGCGCTACCGGGGTAAGCCCCGATCTGCGTTCCAAGGACCTCTCCGATGAGGACCTCATCAAGCTGCGGGACTACATCGAAGAACACCTCAAGGTCGAGGGGGACCTCCGTCGCGAGGTCCAGGCAGACATTCGCCGGAAGATCGAGATCGGTTGTTACGAGGGCCTGCGGTGGCGCCGCGGATTGCCCGTACGCGGTCAACGCACCAAGACCAACGCCCGAACCCGCAAGGGTCCGAAGAAGACGGTCGCCGGCAAGAAGAAGGCCGGAAAGAAGTAACAGCCGAAGGCCCACCCAAGACCCTTGTAGGAGTTCAACCGCATGCCACCCAGAGCACGAGCCGGTACCGGCGTCAAGAAGGTACGGCGCAAGGAAAAGAAGAACGTCGCGCATGGCCACGCGCATATCAAGTCGACGTTCAACAATACGATCGTCTCCATCACCGACCCCACCGGTGCGGTGATCGCATGGGCTTCCGCCGGCCACGTGGGATTCAAGGGCTCTCGAAAGTCCACCCCGTTCGCTGCCCAGATGGCCGCCGAGAATGCCGCTCGCAAGGCTGCCGAGCACGGCATGAAGAAGGTCGACGTCTTCGTCAAGGGCCCGGGTTCGGGCCGGGAAACGGCGATCCGATCGCTGCAGGCTGCCGGCCTTGAGGTCGGCACCATCCAGGACGTGACCCCGCAGCCACACAACGGTTGCCGGCCGCCCAAGCGGCGCCGGGTCTGAGGCGAGCGGAGAGGAGAAGCTAAGCGATGGCTCGGTACACCGGACCCGTCACCCGCAAATCCCGCCGGCTCAAGACCGATCTGGTCGGCGGCGACCAGGCCTTCGAGCGCCGGCCGTATCCGCCCGGCCAGCACGGCCGCGCGCGGATCAAGGAAAGTGAGTACCTGCTGCAGATGCAGGAGAAGCAGAAGGCTCGCTTTACCTACGGCGTGATGGAAAAGCAGTTCCACCGGTACTACGAGGAAGCCAACCGGCGCCCCGGCAAGACCGGCGACACGTTGCTCCAAATACTGGAGTCCCGGCTGGATAACGTCATCTACCGGGCCGGGCTGGCCCGTACCCGGCGCCAGGCACGCCAGTTGGTGACCCACGGGCATTTCCTGGTCAACGGGATCAAGGTGGACGTTCCCAGCTTCCGGGTGTCGAAGTTCGACATCATCGATGTCAAACCGAAGTCGTTGCCGACGCTGCCGTTTGTGGTGG
>DASQVU010000360.1:0-4659 GCA_035640615.1 Pseudonocardiaceae bacterium | reverse complement strand
TCGCATGGTTGAGGCGGCCAACCAGACGGTCCCGCTGCGGCAGCGGGAAGTGAGTTTCAACGAACCTGAATTGATGCCGCTTGCGGTCCGGCCCGGGGTGCCGGTCGCGAAGGCCTGATATCCGGAGGTGAACGGTGTACGCGTCGGATCCGACCTCTCGACCGGTGAGTCCGTTACGGGACCATCTCCAGCTGACCCAGCTGGGCGTCAACGAGAGTTATGTCGTCTTGCCCCGATCATTGGCCGAGTCCATGCCTTTGCCGTGGCAGCAGCAGATGGCTTACCTCATCGACGAGCTGCACCGGACCTACGGTGACCTTCCGTGGCCGATCTACCGGGTGGTGCCCAGCCGCGCGGAGCGGCTGGTCGACCTGGACGAGAGCCAGCTGGCGGAGGCAGGCTACCTGCTGGAGATAGACGGCAGCGGCGAGCTGGTGTACCGCGATCGGAACGACTCCGTGGTCGCTGACCCGCAATCCACCGAAGTTCTGGTGTCCTGCCTCGATCCGATATTCCACCAGCCGCCGGCCATCGGGCCCTGAAGCCTCCTTTTTGGCGTGTCGCGCTCTCGTGCCCGGTGTGTCGCGCCCTCACGTCAGGATGGGAATCCGGCGCCGTAGCCCGACACACCAGCCACGGGGACGCGACATAGCAGGCACGAGAGCGCGACACGCCGGCGAGCGGACTCAGTGGTAGGAGTGCTGGGGGCCTGGATAGGTCCCCGAGCGCACCTCCTCGGCGAACTGACGTGCCGCGTCCCGTAGCCGGTCACCCAGCTCGGCGTAGGTCTTGACGAACTTTGCAGCGTTACCGCCAGGCACTCGAAACGCCGCCATGTCCTGCCACACCATGACTTGGGCATCACAGGCCGGTCCGGCGCCGATGCCGATGGTCGGCACGCTCGTCACTGCGGTGACCTGCTCGGCCAGTTCGGCAGGGATGACCTCTAAGACGATGGCGAAAGCGCCCGCGGCCTCGAGTACTTTCGCGTCCTCGAGTAGCTGCTCACCCTGCTCGCCGCGCCCTTGAACCGAATACCCGCCCATCGCATGGACCGACTGCGGCGTCAGCCCAAGATGACCCATCACCGGCACACCTGCCGCGACGAGCGCCTCCACCTGCGTAGCCACCCGGCGGCCACCTTCCAACTTCACGGCATGCGCACCTGCCTCCTTCAGGAAGCGGGCTGCGGTGTCCAGCGCCTGGGCGGGTGACGACTGGTAGGAACCGAACGGCAGGTCAGCAACGACAAGGGCGCGCCGAGAGCCGCGGACCACCCCGCGCACGAGCGGTATGAGCTCGTCAACGGTCACCGGCAGGGTCGTGTCATAGCCGTAGACAACGTTGGCTGCCGAGTCGCCGACCAGCAGCACCGGGATACCGGTGGCGTCGAGTAGCGCAGCGGTCGAGTAGTCGTACGCAGTGAGCATCGCCCACTTCTCGCCGCAACGTTTGGCGGCCAGAAGATCGTGAACTCGAATTCGCTTGACCGGGTTGCCGGGTTGCACCGGTCCGCTGTACAGCGGTGGCCGGGCAGCAGCAGTTGCGGTCATCGTTGACCGTCCTCCCTCGAGGCCGGCCGTTCGTCGCCGGTCCCCGGGTCGCGCCGGATCGCTTATGCCACCAGCCTTACACCGATCCTCAGCTCTGGCATGAGCGTGCGACCAGACTCACAGGTTGCGACATCAAAGCTGCGGCTCCGGTTCGCCTACGGGGACCGTTCCTGCCAGCGGTTGGTGATCGGTAGCCGCCGGTCTCGGCCGAACGCCTTCAAGGTGATCTTCGTGCCGGGCGGGTACTGCCGGCGCTTGTACTCCGCGGCGTCGACCATCCGCACGATTCGTTCCACCAGCTCCGGCGGGAAACCCGCAGCCACCAGGTCGCCGAAACCTCGGTCCCCTTCCACGTAGTCGTCGAGCACCTCATCGAGCAGCTGATAGTCAGGCAACGAATCGGTATCCAGCTGGCCAGGTCGCAGCTCGGCCGACGGTAGCTTGCTGATGGAGTTCGGGGGGATTGGAGGAGTCTCGCCGCGCTTGTCGGCCACCGCGTTGCGCCACCGCGCCAGCGCCCACACCACAGTCTTCGGTACATCCTTGATCGGTGCAAAGCCACCGACTGCGTCGCCGTAGATCGTCGAATAGCCCACCGCGAGTTCAGACTTGTTACCGGTCGCCAGCACCAGATGACCGTGCTGGTTGGACAGCGCCATCAGCGTCACCCCGCGGCAGCGGGCCTGCACATTCTCCTCAGCGATCCCCGACAGGTCCAGCTGGCGCACGAACACGTCGACCATGTCGGCGATCGGCTGCACCTGGAAATGCAGCCCAGTGCGCTCGGCGAGGTCGGCGGCGTCGGTCCGGGAGTGCGCCGAGGAGTACGACGAGGGCATTGACAGCCCGTACACCGCGTCGGCGCCGAGCGCGTCGACCGCCAAGGCGGCACACACCGCGGAATCGATCCCGCCGGAAAGGCCCAGCACCACCGAGCGGAAGCCGTTCTTGCGCGTATAGTCCCGCAGGCCGGTAACCAGCGCACCCCATACCTCGGCCTCGTCAGACAGTGGCTCGGGCAGTGGTGGAGTGGGTGCCGGCTGGTACGCCGGCAATGGGTCAGCGCTCAAGACAACCCGGCGGACGTCGAACCCGGCGTACCGCGCGGCCGGCCTGGATGAGCCGCCTAGGAGATCCAGGTCGTGGACCAGGAAGTGCTCGGTGAACTGAGGTGCCCGCACCAGCAGCTCACCACGGCCGTCGACGATCATCGAGTCGCCGTCGAAAACCAGTTCGTCTTGGCCGCCCACCAGGTTCGCGTAGGCCAGTGGCACACCCGCCTCGGTGGCACGGCGAGCCACCAGCGCAAGGCGGGTGTCGTCCTTGTTGCGCTCATAGGGCGAGGCGTTAGGCGAGATGATCAGATCGACTCCAGCTTGCGCCAGGGCAGTGATCGGGCCGCCCTCTTGCCAGAGGTCCTCGCAGATCACCATCCCGATCTCCAGGCCATGCAGCCGGAACACGGTCAGAGCAGTGCCTGGAATGAAGTAGCGGCGTTCGTCGAATACGCCGTAATTGGGTAGGTGGTGCTTGAACTGGTGCCCAACAACCTGCCCGCGGTACAACACGCCCGCCGCGTTGCGAGGGCCGCCACGGTCACCGCGGTCGCAGTCCAGGTATCCGACGACGGCGGCCAGCTCCCCGCAACCGCTCTCGACTAACTGCGCAGCCAACGCGTGGAGGGCACGCACCGACGCGGCGACAAAGGAGTCCCGCAGTGCCAGGTCCTCGACCGGGTAGCCGGTCAGTGCCATCTCACCGAATACCACGAGATGCGCACCGGCAGCTGCAGCGTCCCGGCAGCGCGCGGAAATCCTCTTGGCGTTGCCCGCGATGTCACCGACACACGAATTCATTTGGGTCAAAGCGATACGCAGCTGAGGCATGGAGACATCATTCCTCGTGAGTGCCCCCGGCAGCTCGCTGACGGGGGCACCCTAGGATCGCGCGGATGTCACGCCTGTTGCGGTCAACCGCTGTGCTGGCGATCGTGTGCACCCTGAGCGGGTGCAGTGCTGCTGCGGGTAGCCGGCTACCCGACGACGACGCTGGGCCGGTGCCCAACGGCGGCCCCGTCCCATATCCCCCTACTGCGGTGGGGCCGGTGCCTCGGGGTCTTGACCGGTTCTACAGCCAGCGCCTGAGCTGGGGCGGCTGCCGACCCTTCGCCACCACCGACCGCGACCACCAGTTGTTTGACAATCTCGCATTCCAGTGCGCCAGGTTGCAGGTCCCGCTGGACTACGCTAACCCGCAAGGGCGCACCGTGGAACTCGGACTGCTACGCCGACCCGCCGACAACCCGCCGGAGCGGCTGGGATCCCTGTTGGTCAACCCGGGTGGTCCGGGCGTTTCCGGGATGGCCGCGGTCGCGGTATTGGCCAAGGCGGTCGATGGCACCGATCTGGGCCGCCGGTTCGATCTGGTGGGTTTCGATCCCCGGGGGGTGGGCGCCAGCCAACCCAAGATCGTTTGCCGGAATGCCCAGGAGGAGGACGCCGAGCGGCTCCATGTCAACCTGGATACCTCACCCACGGGAGTGGCGCAGACCGAGAATGATAACCGCGCCTATGCCGCGCTGTGTGCCCAGCGAGTGGGCAAGGACATGCTCGCTAATGCTGGCACCAGGGACGTCGCCCGGGATCTGGATGTGATGCGCTCTGCGCTGGGCGACACAAAGCTCACCTACCTCGGTTACTCCTACGGCACCCGAATCGCTACGTCGTATGCCGAGCAGTTCCCGGGCAATGTGCGGGCGATGGTGCTCGACGGTGCGCTGGACCCGAATGGCAACCTGGTGGAGAGCCTGGCCAGCCAGGGAGCGGGATTCCAGCAGTCGTTTGACGCGTTTATTGACTGGTGCCGCGCGCAACCCCAGTGCTGGTTGGGCAACAGCCCGCACTACCTGGCCAACCAGGAATTCCAGCATCTCCTGTTCCCGCTCCAGGCGGCCGCACTGCCGGTCGGCGCCCGCAAACTGTCCTATACCGATGCGACCATCGGTACCATTCAGGCCCTCTACACCGACCAGCTCTGGCCGCGGCTCAACGAAGGCCTGACCGAGCTGGCCAGCGGCAACGGCGCGACCTTGTTGGCGCTGGCCGAT
>DASQVU010000359.1:0-14093 GCA_035640615.1 Pseudonocardiaceae bacterium | reverse complement strand
TAGGCAGACGTTTCCTACGACAACCAACGCCGCGGCACAACAGATTCGGATCGCCCACCGGGAAATGTCGATCTGTGACTGCTGGACCAACGGGTCCGGTGTAGGCAGATTATCCTCGGTCGCGAGTGGAGGCCTTTCGGGCATCCAAGCCGTCCCCCCGCCAGGCCATAGGGGTTCCGGGCGCCCGGGCAGGGCGGGATGGTGTTCGGTGGCGATGAGTTCCACCAAGGCCAGGGGCACGCCGGTGGCGTTGGCGACAGCGAGCGGCTGGCGTCCGCGGTGCAGCATCGAGGCGGCCATCAGGACCTTGATGCTGGGTCGGTCGTCCTGGTCGGGACGGCCGGCGGGAGAAGGTGGCGGGGGCTGGCTGGTGGCCATGAAACAGCTCCGGTCTGAGGAAAGTCAGGTGCGGGATCGGCGGGCGTCGGGCATTGCGGTGGCGGTGGTTCGGGCACTTGCTGCACCTTAAGCCGCCGCAGCCGGTCGGTCGGGATGCCCAGCAGCACCGTAAACTCATGCCGGCCACCGCCTGGAACGCCCTCCTGCCATGGCGCCCCTGCCCGCGCTGACCGCCGCTTCGGTGGTGGCTGCGGGCGCCAGGTGGCGCAGGAATCGACGCAACGAGTTGCCGCGGTTATCGATTACGGCCGGTAGGCCGTGACCCGGGATGTCAGCGCACCCCAACGCATCCCCGCTCCCGCGGTCGACTCGGCGTAAATCGACCACCGCCCCGTTTGGCGTCCGGAGCAACGACAGGTGGTCTTTCAGGGTGTGGCGGCCCATGGTGGCAGATGTACCGGGAAGATTGAGCGGGGTGGTCATCACCAGACCTTCTTCCCAGTCGTCAGCTGCACATCCCATCGTAGCCACCATCGGCACCTGGGCGGATGGTCCACGATCGACGCCAACCTGGCGCCCCATCCACGATCCGAACCGTAACTGCAGCACGCGTTACCCGCACGGACTGCGGTACCACTGGAACGTGCCAACGGCTGGAGGTTGCCCCAGAACGCCAGCCAGTGGTGTCCCGAAGGGAAATAGCGGCTTATCGAGCGGCGGGTCGATGAGCTCAGCGCCGCCAAAAACGCCGTTTGGGGTTGTGTGTCGCTTTTCCGCGGCGGTAAGAATCAGGAGACCGTGGACCACCCAGCGGTCTGAGCCAGTATCCCAGTGCCATGAGCATGCTGGCGGCTGTGTCCAATAATCACCTAAGCCATCCAGCCGCCAAGTCGAGCGCAATGAGCTGGTCTACTGCCAGCCGCGATGGCAACCTCTCACCGAAAGTATCCCCTGGTGAGCTAAGAGAAAAGGGAGCACCATACCCCTATGCGGGGACATTCTTTGCGCAATCCCAATCACACCGCCCGCCTAGGCGCTGAACCCTCCATGCCGATCTGCGTTGGTCGATCGCTGCGCCGACGGGCTCATGCCAATCGAGGTTATGCGGTGCAAGCGGACGTCAAGCTTGCAGTCCCAACCCCGCCGCAGAAGGGCCGCCTTACCAAAATCGCATCGATCCGACCATTAACCCTACGTCCGTTTCACCACAGAGATCGACGAATCCAGAATACGCTAATCCGCGCAATGGGATCTGGAGACGTGCGTACCGACGCGAGCGGCTCGGGTACTTCCCAAACCACCGTACCCTTCGTCTTCACCGACCGAGGGCCAGGATCAATCGTGATACACGACGCAGAGCAGACCCAAGCAGGTCAGGCGGGTGCCCCCATCGCCTGCCTTTCCCTATCCGCCACACGTCACAATCTGGTCTAGTGTGCTGAATCGTAAGCTGCTAGGACGACAGCCGGAGATTGCGATCTTCAGGGTGGAGGAGGCAGACCTACGCAACGGCGTAGCTGCCCTATTCAGATCGCAAGGGGCTTGTCACGCCGTTCAAGACCAATCCGATATAGGGTGGCTGCGCCACGCCGAAAAATGGTTTCGCAGGCCCTGAGATAAAGCCGGTAACGGCGTACCACCTCTGAACCGACCAACGCCTGCGCCTTGTGGCGCGTCTGATCCAGGCGGGCGGACCAGACGGCCAGCGTCCGTATGTAGTCATCGGCGCTGCTATGCAGCACCCGCACCGCGAAGTACGCATCGCAGGCCGCCGTGATCTCGGAGAGGCGAGGCAAGGTAGCGCCAGGAAAGATTTCCCCGGTGACGAAGGAGCCCACCGGTCCAACCTGCCCGGCAACACCGTCGTAAGCGATGGTTTGAAGCGACATCGATCGGCCTGGCCGCAACAGACTGTGACAGCGCTGGAAATAGGACTTATACGCACTGACGCGCTCGTCGCTGGGCGTACTGGCCGTGATGAAATGTTCGAAGGCGCCGACTGAGACAATGCCATCGTAGGGCCTTGCCGATCGGTGTTTTTCCCAGCTTTCCAGCGCTACCTCAACACCTGGCCGAGCGTTGGCGATGACGTGTTCGAATTGAGCGCGCGAAAGTGTGAGTCCGGTAGCCTCGGTGGCCCGGCCGGTGCCGACCGCGTAGTCCAGCAGACCGCCCCAGCCGCAGCCAATGTCAAGCAGGCGAAAGCCGCCTGCTGATGCACCGTCCTTTGGCGCTTTGGCTAGATCAAGGTGGTGGGCGAACTTGGCCCGCTGTGCCTGTGCCAACGCGGTACCCGTCGTCTTCTCCTGGCCAATGCCATCCCATAGTGCAGCCGAGTAGGTCAACGTCTCGTCGAGCCACAGGGCATAAAAGTCGTTGCTGACGTCGTAGTGGAACTCGATATCGTCGGCGCTGGTGGTTGCCATGGTTCTTCCTGCTACTGACTATCGGACCTGGTTCACTGCACGTCGATGGAGACGGCAGTAGGCCATGCTCCGGGGTATGCACGGGCCGCACCGAACGCCGGCGCAACTCGCCCCTGCCGAGCCGAAACCCAGCGCCCGCCGGTGATCGACCTGATTGATCACCAGGTCCGCCGCAGACCGATGCTCGGCGAACTCGCCAGCGAGTACCCATATTCGAGCCCTACCGGCTACGGTGGCTCCTGTCTCCGGCGACGCACGCATGATGAAACTAATACGGACTGTCCCGGTACTCCAGCACCTCACGTCGTCGGGGTGAGAAGCTGGCAGATCGCTGCCAGAGCAGTTGCGGGGGTTGCTGCCGTGTGGCCGGTGCCCGAGGGTGGGTGAGCACGCTCCGAAGATGTCAACGAATGTTGATCTTGCGCGTCGCGCCCGGATGGCGCTGCATCGACGGCAACCGGATCCCACCGCAACTGCTGGACCGCCAACACCATCCAGCCCGCGCCGACGACTGCGACCAAGCTGATCAGCCGGTACAGCAACACCGCGGGCAGTGCCGCCGCGGCCGGGACTCCACCCGTGACTAGGGCCAGGACGAGGGCGGCCTCCACCACACCGATCCCGCCGGGTACCGGCGACAGGCCTGAGCTGGCCATGCCGGCGGTGTAGGCGACGAGCAACAGCGGCAGTGTCAGTCCGGGCACGCCGAGGGCCGCCGCGCAGGCGGCCAGGCAGCCCGCGTCGAAGGCCCAGTTGAGCAGGGCGAACCCGGTCGCTGCGGTCCAGTCCCGGCCGCTGGGCCGCACGGATCGCAGCTGGGTCATCAGCTCGTCAAGCACGTCGGTGCCCGCCGCGGGAGGGCGATGCCGAACCCGATTCGCCCGGGCCAGGACCCAGCGGCCAGCGGCGACGACCCGTTCGGGACGCCGGCTGAGGTGGCGGGCACAGATCGTCAGCGCAAGCATGCCGGTGATCTCCATCGTCAGCCGCGCCGCGCTGCCCCAACCATCGGCCAGTAATGAGCCCAGCAGCCCCAGTGCGGCCAAAGTGCCGGTCGACACCAGCCCGCTGGCGGCCAAACACCAGCTGGCTACTGCGCCGCTGGCGCCCCGGTTGCGCATCCACCGAAAGCTGTAACCGGTGGAGAAGGCACCGCCACCGGGTAGCGTGGCGTGCAGGGAGTTCGCCGCAAAGACCGCCGCTATCGAGCCGCGTAGCGACACCACCACCCCGGCCGCATGCAGCAGCCGACAGCGTGCTCGAGCGAACATGCTCATCGAGGCCGCGGCAGCGACCGCGGCCACGACCAGCCAGCCGACGTTGGCGCGCGCGAGTGACCTCAGGGCACCGGCGAGTTCCGGCCTGATCAGACCGGCCTCGACTACAAGCAGGGCTGCCAGCAGGCATCCAGCCAGGGCACGCCGTCGCGGCTGGCGAGACAGAGTCGTGGCAGCGCGATTCATGGCCACCGGTGGCGGTGGTCGTCCGATTTCACCCACCGGGACGCCCCCCGCCCGCGATGCGACGAAGGTTTTGGACATCCACGGTGGGCAGCGGCCGGGATAGATCGGCGAGGATGACCTGATCGCCTGGGTTGAGCCCGGCAAGCACCTGGGTCCGGGTAGGCCCGGCAACACCCAGGGTAACGTCGACGTTTCTTGCAGTGCCGTTGCGCAGTACTGCAACGGTGCTGCTGGAATTCCCGTGGTGGACTGCGGAACTCGGCACGGTCAGGGTGCCCGACGCATGGGCCAGCATGATCGACACTGAGGCACTCTGGCCCTCGAATAATTGCTGGTCGGTGTCGGTCAGGCCGATCGTGACGGGGTAGCTGATTGATCCGGGCGAGGCAGTGGAGCCTGACGCGCCGAGCAGGCCAATTGAGACGACTTGGCCGTGCAAGGTTGCTGAGCTTCCGCTCGGGAGGATGGTTGCGGCATCTCCCACCCGGACAGACCCGATGCTGGTCTCGTTGACCGATGCGGTGACCTGGTGGGCACCTGCTCCGATAATGACGATTTGCGGACTTACTGAACTGCCCGGCACGGTTTGGCTTGCGTTGATCGTCACCAAGCCGACCGTGCCGTCGATCGGGCTACGCAGTTCAGCTTGATTGTGCGCCTGTTGTGCCTCGGTGAGTTGGGCCTGGGCCGCGTCGATCGCGGCTTGGTCGGCGGCCAGCTGTTCGGGAGAGGCTGGCCGCAGGGCTGGCGCAGTCCGGTTCGCGCTGCCTGTGGGCGTTGCGGTGGTCCGGGCGGCGCGAGTGTCGCGTGGTGCAGGGGCGGGGCGTGGGCTCATCGCCGGCTGCGTGCTTTGTACCGTTGTCATGAATTTGGTGATGGCGGCACTGAGTGCGGGCAGATCCGCGGTCATCGCTTGCTGATCGTGATCCACGGCAGCCTGATCACCGAGGATCGTGGTGATCGCTGCCTGGCACCGGCTGGGATCGGGCGGCGGAGCTGCCGTGGTCCCGTCCGGGGTCGGCCGGTCATGCCGCTGGGAATGGTTGGCGGGGATTTGTGTTGCGCCGCCGTTGGCAGCGGTGACCAATGCCTGGCAGCGGTTCGTCTCAGTGGCGAGATCCTGTTTCTCCTGGGTGAGATCGTGGTCGGTCCGGTGTTGGTCGTTGATCAGCTGGGTCTGCTGCTGGGAGAGCAGATCCCGGGCGGTTGCTGCGGGATCCGAGGGGGCTGCGCCGCCCGCTCGGGTGTTGTCCCCGGAAGTGGTCTGCGTGCTGAATGCGGCCGGTGCTACGGCGGCGCTGACGGTGGGGTTGGTCTGGCTCGACTGGTCACCGGCGAGCTTGGCCTGGGCGGCGGCGAGCGCGGATTGGGCGGAGGCGACCTGGGCGTCCAAGGATGTCATGTCGAGCTGGGCCAGGGTCTGACCGACGGTGACATGTTGACCGACCGTGGCTGACACGCTGCGCACGGTGCCACTCACCGGAAAGCTGAGGGTGGCCTGGTTGACCGATTGGATGGTGCCTAACGAGTCGATAGTCGCGTCAACATCGGCTCGCTCGACACTGGAGGTGCGGTAGGATGATCCGCTGCCGCCGCTGGTCTCGATCGCGCCGGCAACCGCGGCGATGGCTGCGACGAAGGCGGCGCCGCCCACAGCCCAGCGGCGCTGTCTGCGTCGTGAGTGCGGCCGGCGCGGTTGATCTGTCGTGACTGTGGCGTGCATGGTGTCAGGACCCGTTGCCGCTAGCCGCTGCCCGCCCGGCCGGCCCGGAACCACCGAAGCCCTCCAGGCAGCCGTTGGGGCCGGGCTGGCGGATGCTGATCGATGAGGCGGCCACCGTTCCGGTGTCGTCGGAAGGGCCCATCGCGGTCACGCACTGCCCCACGGCGAGGTTCGACTTGTCGGCAGCGACGGTCTTATTGAACGCGGTAGTCGCGGTGGTGGTGACCGTGCGGGGGATCTTCGAAGTGCTCACCTGCACCACAAATACGGTGCCGCTGACCGATGTGATTGTGCCGGCGGCGGTCGTACCGCGTCCGCGAACACCGCCGGCGCGCGGGCCGCGACCTGGGCAGCTACCGTCTGCGGCCGCCGGGCTCATCAGCACCGACGCGGCAGTGAATGGTCCAGCTTGGGTGCCGGCGGACTGCGCCGGGCCGGTGGCGAAGCCGCAATCCCCCACCACCAGGTCCCCAGCCGTCGCGGTCACCGTCTTGGTGAAGCTGGTCGAGGGGGTGAACGTGACTCGCACCTGGCCGGCGCGGGGGTTTTGCACCTCGATATCGGTTGCGGTCACTGCCGCTACCGTGCCTGCGGCTCCAACCGCTGGTGGGGGACTGCTCTGAGTCGCCGGCTCAGCCGCGTGGCTGGGATTGGAGGGACTGCTACAGGCGCTGATGGCCACCGCGACAGCCGCGAAAAGCCCAGCACCAGAAGCTGACACCCGTCTGTTCATGGGTTCCTCACTCGCTGCGCAGCGCTTCGATCGGGGCAAGCCGAGCAGCCCGGCTCGCCGGATAGACACCAAAAATCAGCCCGATGGCGACGGCCACGGCTAGCGCGCCCAGCGTGGCCAGCGGTGAGATCACCACCGGCTGGGAGATCAGCTTGGACAGGCCGATCCCGGCGCCCACGCCCAGCAGGATCCCGAGCACTCCGCCGCTGAGCCCCAGGACGGATGCCTCGACCAGGAATTGGCGCCGGATGACCCGCGGTGTGGCACCGAGCGCTTTACGCAGCCCGATCTCGCGGATCCGCTCGGTGACCGACACCAGCATGATGTTCATCACGCCCACGCCGCCGACCAGCAGCGAGATCCCCGCGATACCACCGAGCAGCACCGTCAGGGTCTGGGTGACGGAGGTGGCGGTGTTCAAGATCGACTGCTGGCTGGTGATGGTGAAATCCTCGCCGCCCGGAGTCGTGACGTGATGCAGGTTCGCCAGTTCGGTTTCGGCTTCCTGGTAGGCGGCGGACAGGGTGTCTGACGACTGGGCTTGCAGGTAGATGTTCTGCACCGAGGTGCGGGTCGCGCCACCGAAGAGCCGGTCGGATGCGGTGGACAGGGGCACAATGGCCTGGTCGTCTTCATTGGCCACCGCTGTGGAGCCCACCGGGCTGAGCACCCCGATCACGCTCAGCGGTACGCCGGAGACCGTGACGGTTTGCCCCACCGCGTCCCGGGGACCGAACAGCTCCTGGGCGGTGGTGGTGGCGAGTACCACCACCGCCGCATGGTCGGTGACATCCTGGCTGGTGAGGAAGCGACCGCTGGCTAGCGTGCGAGCCCGGACGGTGACCCAGTCTGGTGTTGTGGCCACCACGGTGGTGGTCCAGTTCGAGGCTCTGGCCGTCAATGATTCCGACCGCTGTACCGCGGGGGCGACCGCCGCGATGTCCGGTGCGACGACCTTCGAGGCCAGGGCGGTGGCGTCAGTCTCGGTCAGAGTCGATGCGGATCCGAGCCCACCGCGGATGCCGCTGCTGCTGGTAGTGCTACCCGGGCCGACGACGAGCAGGTTGCTGCCCAGCGAGTTGATCTGCTGGGTAATCTGCTGCTGGGCGCCGAGGCCGAGCCCGACGGTCAGGATGACCGCGGCGATGCCGATCAGGATGCCCAGCACGGTCAGCCCCGAGCGCAGCCGGTGCGACCGTACCGCTTCCAGTCCGGTCCAGATCGTTTCCCACCAGTTCATCCCGCACCCCCCTCCCTGGCGTGTCGCGCTCTCGTGCCGGGTGTGTCGTGCCCCCCTGTCCAGCGTGTCGTTCCCTCGTGCGCGGTGCGTCGCCCCTGGTGTACGCCGCTGTCGTCACAGATGGCGCCATCCAGAATGTGCACCGTCCGCGCAGCCGCCGCCGCGACATCGGCTTCGTGGGTGATGAGCACGATGGTGCGGCCGGCGTCGTGTAGTTCGACGAGCAGGCCCAGGACGTCTGTGGTAGACGCAGAGTCCAGATTTCCGGTCGGCTCATCAGCCAGAATCAGCGCCGGATCGGTCACCAACGCCCGGGCGATGGCCACCCGCTGCTGTTGGCCACCGGACAGCTCCCCGGGGCGGTGCTCCACTCGATGCGCGAGGCCGACCCGGACCAGCGCCTCCCTTGCTCTGGCACTGCGCTCAGCGCGCCGGACGCCCGCATAGCACAGCGGTAGCTCCACATTGCGCCCAGCCGTCAACGAGGGCAGCAGGTTGAACTGCTGGAATACAAAGCCGATCCGCCGGTTGCGGACGTCCGCGAGTTCCTCTTCCGACATTGTGCTGACGTCCTGGCCGGCCAGCCGGTATGTCCCTGACGTCGGGCTGTCCAGGCAACCGAGGACGTGCATCAGCGTCGATTTCCCCGATCCGGAGGGACCCGTGATGGCCACGAATTCGCCTTCCCGGATCGCGACGTTGGCTCCGCGTAGCGCCACAACCTGCAGCGACCCGCTGCGGTAGGTCTTGCTGACATCACACAGTTCCAGCAACGGGAAATCCGAGGCAGGTAACACGGCGGTGGTCATCGCTCAACCTGTCCTTCCACCGGGACCGCGACCTACGCCGCCAAAACCGCCGCCACCGAAACCACCGCCACCGCCGAAACCGCCACCTCGTCCCGCGCCAGCACCGCCGGATTCGGTGGGTGCGGTGGGCAGCACGATGCGGGTGCCGGCTGCCAGTCCACTGGTGATTTGAGTTTGGCCGCCCGCGCTAAGCCCCACCGTCACCGGATGGGAGACCTGCTTGGTGCCGGACATCTCATAGACCACAAACTGGCCACGTTCGGAATGCACCGCTGCCCGAGGCACCACCACGACGTCAGTGAGCTCTTTGACGGTGACCGAGATTTGGGCGGTAGCACCGATCGGTAGATTGCCGGGGTTTCCAGTGACGTCGATGGTGACTGGGTAGCTGGTAACCCCGGAACTCTGGCTACCGACCATTCCCACCGAGGCAACGGTGCCGAAGACCTGGCTGGTCGACCCGTTCGGCACGATGACCGCCTGGTCGCCGGAGCGCAGCTGACTGACCTGGGTGTCATCGACGCTAGCGTTGACGATGTAGGTGCCTGTACTGATCACGACTATCTGGGCATTCAATGTGGAGGCACTCGAGGCGGATGCGTTACTCGACGATGCGGCCGCGCTCAGCCCACCGGTCCCCGCGGGGCCGCCAGACGCACCGGCCGATCCAGCCGAGCCAGCCGAGGAGGTGCCGGATACCTGCTGGCCTACTGTCAATGTGACCGCGGCGACTGTGCCGTCGAACGGCGCAGTCAACGAGGCGCGGGACAGGTTCTGCTGCGCGACCGTCAACTGCGCGTTCGACGAGGCCAGCGCGGCGTTGTCGGCATTGATCTGGGCCACCGGCGCACCGGACGCCTGGTCCGCGGCGATCCTGGCCTCGCTGGCCGCCACCGCCGCCCTTGCCTGAGCTACCTGACTCGGCAGCGACGCTGCGTCCATCGTGGCCAGGGTTTGGCCGGCTTTTACCTGTTGACCAACGCTCACCAGGACCGCGGTGACCTGTCCACTGACCCCAAAGTTCAGATCCGCCTGCTGGGCTGCGGCGATCGTGCCGGTCGCCAGCACCGTTTGGCGTATCGTGCCCAGGGCCGCGGTAGCCAGCCGGGGACTAGCAGTCGAAGAAGAACCTGCCCACGCCCATCCAGTGATCGCCATGCCGGCCATGACGACCACCGCGCTCGCGATCAGCCACCGTTTGGTCAGCAGCTGGCGCATCGTGATCACCGGCTTCACCACGACACCTTTCCGCGGACCTGACCCGATAGCGATAGCGACGCAGGCGAGTCAGCCACAGGAATGTGAACGCGCGCTGCGGGAAACCTGGAAGTTGCGTGTGAGCAGCCGGTACCCACCGACAGGCCAGAACACCCTCCGCCGGCGAACCTCTGCCAGGCGCCGGGAGAGGCGAGGAGAAAGCGCAATTGCGGTCCCTGAGCTGCTTCAGGCCGACGGGGGTATGGTTCCCACCGACCTCCTGCAGGGCTACATATGATGTTCGGCCCTGCGATGTAAACAGTTTTGCGGTCGGTACGGCCGACCGTGCACGTTGAGCGCACTTCCGGCAGGGAGGCGGCTTACGATTATTCCGTGAAGGCTGCTGTGCTCGTTGCGGTGGGTACTCCGCCGCGCTTCGGTGACTTTGCCGAGCCACAGACCAGTGTGGGCCAGATCATCATCCGCCGGCACGTCGAGGATCGGAATTCTGCGGGGCCACAATCAGCCTACCGGCTACCGCGGGCGCGCTCCGGCGTGGAACAGATACTGGAATTTGGCTAGCGCGGCGGGGGGTGGTACGCGGGCATCTACTCCTTGCCTCACCAAGATTATAAAAGGCGCTTGATCAGATCCTCCACGAATACTGATCCGTACGTTTGGCTTAAGTAATCCATGATCTCGGCTCGGGTGATAGCGTAACCGAAATAGCCGTCGGCGGCGTCCAGGGGGGCACGGCAAGCTGCTTGTTGGTCATCCAGCCCGGGTGCTACCCAGCCCTGGGGCTCGTTGGGCTCCACTGAGAGGATCTTACGTCCCCGATACGTGCAATGCATGATCTCAGTCCTCCTCCGGGCAAAGCGCTCCACTGGCGTTATCCCGTAAGGGTGGGCCACTATTACCTTGATTTCCAGCCGCTGCTCATCATACATCCCTTGTTAACCCGCACGAGGGCTTACCCAGCCACTGAAAGCATAGCAATGGATTACTGACGGTGACACCAGCGCCGGGAGCCTGTGTACGCTTTCAGGAGGCGCGAGAGAGAGTCGTCCCGGCACTCGGCGTCATCCATCGTTTAGCTTAATGACAAATTGACGATTTGCTGCTTTCGGCAACGTTAGAGTTTATGCTATAGCGCATCGAACGCTCGATGAAGCTGGCCTTCTACAGGATTCGACCAAGACGATGGGGAGCCCACCGCAGCGCTGCCTCACATCACCCGGCGGTCCACGGTTCGCTGTCGCCTAGGCCGTAGGCCACGTTCCATCGCATCCTCGTCACCGGGGCCCTCCATACCCCGATGATGGGGGCCTTGGACAGACCGGGTTTGGGGCAGGGAAGACCGGCTGGCGTACCGGTCGCGCTGTTTGCCCCTTCATTTTGCTTCGGCCTACTAGGGCAACTCGTCATCTCTGCCGCCAGGCGCGGTCGCCCGCTAACTCGCTTTAGTCCGTTGTCCTCACCAGGGCTAGCTGTGGGCCATCCAGCTCCTTCGTCTCGGGTGGAATCAAGCAGGTGGCGGGGTGATCGGTGCGGTTGCGGGCTGGGCTATGACCGCCGACTGCTGGAGTGGGGCTAGGACGGCGCCCGCGGGGACGCGGCGAGTCATCGTCGGCGTCGGCCACCACTGGCACAGTGTGGTGGGGTCGGGTTTGAGCGATACGAGTGTCTCGGCGTCGGTCGGGACCTTCAGATTGTCGTTAAGGCAAATCCCGTCTGGACTTTGGAATGCGCAGGTGAGCACCGCTTGGTAGTTTAACGCCTGATGATCGTAGTATTTGGCCATCGGGTCGACGTAGCCGGCGTTTTTGTTGTAGAAGGCGAGAAGGTAGGCGGTGCCGGCATGTTGGTAGGAGAACAGGCCCGGCAACGAGGGTGGAGTGCAGGGCACGATGTCGTAGGTATTCTGGATGCGTAGCGTGCAGGTGGCCGGGTTTTGCTCTTGCTGCTGAGCGTTGTAGAGTTGGGCGAACACGGGATCGCCTACTTTGGGACAAGCGTAGTTGTAATTGATGTAGTTAATGCTCTGGTAGGGCGATAGCGCCAGATCAAGGGTAAATAGTTCGGACAGGGCGGCGCCCAGACTGTGGCCGGTGATGATCAGCCGGTTGATCGAGCTGTGATATTTCTCCAGGAGATTGAACAGCTGGGTTTGCATGGACAGCCTGGCCCGCGTGCCGGGGGTGCCCGGGATGCTGGTGCGGTAGATATCCCAGAAGCACTGGAGACCAGAGGGCGCGACGGGACCGGGTCCGACCAGCCATAATAGGGCGAGAACGGCGCTTGGTACCAAAAGTCCAGGTCGTCGATAGCGTCGAAGATAGAGTCGGTGCCGCGGAAGGCGAAGATGTAAGAGTGCGGTTCTGATCGTGAGCGAAACACTACACCGAAACATTCGACCAAATTGTTTGCAAAGACAGTGTCCACCCCTGTCCAGCAGTCCACGACTTCGTAGCCGATAGGTGGGGCGATACACTTTGGATCGAGGCAACAGCTCGGTCGATCAAGTGGGTTGTACGCGTTGTATGCCTCAATGCTCGCGTTCATCGTAAGCAAGGCCAGCGATTGATCTATTTTAGTGGTCACAGACATCGCTTGCTCCACTTCTCCAGCGGTCGCGCGGAAACCACGACGGATGATACCGGCACCCTGATGGGTCATCGGAGATGGTAGCCGAGCTTCTCCGCAAGGGATACAATAAGCACACATTCCCATTGGATCTGATCATGGCCAGCTCAAGGTCAGAGTGAGACCGATGCGTGGGCTGAAACGGCACCGGTCCGCTCGTGTGAGCGGCACAGGCCACGCATTCATGCAGAACATCCGGCGCGGCGACTACGAACTCGGCATCGATGCCGACCCCAAAGCGATAGCTCCCGGTGGCCATTGCCGAACTCGCTGCCGACCCCAAACCTGAATACCCGCGAATTGCGAGTGTGCGCACACCTGGAGAAAAGTGGAATGTCGTGAAGCTGGACCTCAATACCGGTTGTCGACGACAGCGGGTAATGATCTGGTGGATCGACACCACGCGGAGTGCGTCATGTAGGCCCGTCACCCGGGCCGCTGCTTGGCCCTCTAAACCTCCCACGGCCCTGTGGCATGGCTGTTTCGTGTTCCGCCTCGAGTCGCTTTTCATTGTTGATACTGGTCGCTGACGGTCCCCGTCCGATATACAAATACTGTTCCCGAGGCGTCCACTCCCAGTTTTTCTTCGAAAAGTCTGCGAGCCAGCTCGCGACTCCGGATCCGGTACACACCAGCCGTCCTTATCACACCGAGTCGCTGCGCCCACCACCGGTCCAGATATATCCAGTGATTGGGGCGGCGGGCGCGGCCATCTTTACTCATAGGCCTCCTTTGGCAGGAGTTAGGGAGTTCGCGTATTCTGGGCCTGTACGACCCGTGCAGACGGCCGATCAATCAGCGGCCAATCCCATCGCGCGCCGGTAGGTCAATCAGAGAGCAGAGGCTACAAGCGCACAATCCATCGTCGACTACTGCTTGCCCGCGCTTGATCCACTACCAACATCCCCCAGTCATCGCGATGAGATTCGCGCCAGTGCGAAGCTTCGGCCAACCCCGATGAAACCAAGGAACTCCACACTCCGCAAGCACGTGCGCCGTAACAACCATCACATATCCGCGTCACATCTGTTAATCCGGCCACACCGCTTTGCTACGGTGTCATCTGACCGTAAAGTTCATCCAAAATTGATGTGAAATTCTCAACATGCCGAAGCCACTAGAGGCGGATGTGTCGACGCCCTCTGGCGCGCCCGTTGCCGACTGCGGTGTGAAACTGCGCTGCTCGGCCGGAGGAGAGTGAGGACAGGACCTGCGGCAGGAAGTTCGTGAGAACAGTCCTGACTCAGCGCGACGTGGCAGTCTCACTACCCAGCTGCGCGGATCTCACCGCCAGTACACGGACCCGCTGTGGACCAGCCGGCGTGGTGTAGTCGACGCTATCGCCCGCCCGATGCCCCAGCAGCGCTTGCCCCAGCGGGCTGTTTGGCGTCACCACCGCTTCATTTCCGTCGGCCAGCCCCGGAGATCCCAACCAGACCGCCTCTTGGCTCCCATCCTGGTATTCCAAGTCCACCGTGGCGCCGACCCCGATCCGACCAGGCCTCACCTGTTCCCGC
>DASQVU010000358.1:0-5330 GCA_035640615.1 Pseudonocardiaceae bacterium | reverse complement strand
CGGTCTGCCCGATCAGCTTGCGGCGGTCAATAGCCTCGACGACGCGAGCGCATCGCCGACGGCCAGCTGCCCGGCCCGCGCCTGCTCGTCTCCGGGCGCCGCTGACACCGCCCGGCGGGCACTGCTGGTTCCTCGGTGGCCAGGTGCAGACGCCGCATCCTCGACATCCTCAACTGCGAACCGGCCGCCGGGCTCGGTCTGAGCCGCCAGATTGGCACTCTCGCCCACGGTTACCGCGCTGACTGGTCGTGGTCGGCGGCGACCCGCTGACCGACCTGAGCGCGCTGCGCCGAATCCTGCTCGTGGTAACGGGAGGGCGGCAGTACGTACTGCGACGGTCGCAACAACTGCGGCGCAATCCCAGTTCCCACCTCGCTGAGGTGGGTACCCCGAGGCATGGTGAGCATCGGCTATTTCTTGTCCTGTGAAGAGTTCGGACCCCGCGAGCTTGTTCGGCAAGCCCGGCTGGCCGAAGCAGCGGGGTTCGAGCGGCTGTGGATCTCCGACCATTTCCACCCGTGGACCGGCGCACAGGGCCACAGCCCGTTCGTCTGGTCAGTGATCGGCGCGCTGTCCGAGGCGGTGACACTGCCGGTCACCACGGGCGTCACCTGCCCGACGATCCGCATCCACCCGGCGATCATCGCCCAGGCCGCCGCGACGGCCGCAGTGCAACTGGGCGGCCGGTTCGTGCTTGGCGTGGGCAGCGGTGAGGCGCTCAACGAGCACATCCTGGGCGATGCGTGGCCTCCCGTCGGGGTGCGGTTGGCGATGCTGGAGGAAGCCGTCAAGCTCATCCGGTTGCTGCATCGAGGCGACGAGATGAGCTTTCACGGTGACTACTACGAGGTGTGCGACGCCCGCATCTACACGCTGCCAGACGAGCCGGTGCCCATCTACGTCTCCGGATTCGGCCCGCAGGCCACCGAACTGGCCGGACGAATCGGTGACGGGTACTGCACCACCATGCCCGACGCCAACCTCGTCCGGGTGTTCCGCGAGGCGGGCGACTCGAAGCGGCCGGTGCAGGGCGCGCTCAAGGTGTGCTGGGCCGAGACCGAGCAGGCCGGCATCGAGACCGCGCACCGGTTGTGGGCCAGCGACCTGCTGCCGGGCCAGCTCGGGCAGACGTTGCCCCGGCCGAAGGATTTCGAGGCTGCCACCAGCTTGATCACCCGAGAGGCGGTCGCCGAGCAGATCCCCTGCGGGCCGGATCTGCACCGGCAGGTGGAAGCCGTGCAGCGCTACGTCGATGCCGGGTTCGACGAGGTGTACGTTCAGCAAATCGGGTCGCATCACGAGGAGTTCTTCCGCGCGTGGGCCGAGGAGGTGCTGCCGGCGTTCCGCTGAGGGCGTTTTCCTACGGTGCGCGGGCCGAGCTTTACGACCGGGCACGCCCGGACTACCCGCCACACGCAGCCTCATTGCTGCGGGCAGATCTGCCGATCGGCCAGGGAACCAAGCGGGTGGCCGATGTGGGCGCTGGCACCGGCAAACTTACCCTCGCGCTCGCCGCAGACGGGTTGGACGTCGATGCCATCGAGCCTGACCCGGGGATGCGAGCGGTCCTCGTCGCCCGGGCGCCCACCGTCCGGGTACACGCCGGACGCGGCGAAGCGCTGCCACTGCCGGACAGCAGCGTCGACGCGGTGGTCTACGGCAACGCCTGGCACTGGGTTGACGGCGCCGCCGGCGCGCGTGAGGCGGCTCGGGTGCTGCGGCCCGACGGCATCCTGGCCATGCTGTGGAACTACGAGGACGAATCGATGAGCTGGGTCAGCGAGCTGGCCGAACTCATCGGCTCCTCGTCCCGGAACTTGGCCTCCCCTCCGGTACTCCAGCAGTTCAGCCCGGCGCAGATCCGCCAGACTTCGTGGGTGCGCGAGCAGGACGTCGCCGCGTTGGCCGACTATGCGCTCAGCCACAGCGGGGTCGCCGTCCTGCCGGACCGGCGGCGTGCCGAGGTGCTGGCGGCGGTCCGACGGCTGGCGACCGAGCACCCGGATCTGCGCGGCCGTACCCGAGTCGAGGTACCCATGCACCTGCTGTACTGGTCCTACCGCCGCGCGTCACCGACTGGATAATCCGTGAGGATGGCGGGTACGCAGACCGACCTTCCCGCGCTGGCTGGGCTCGATTGGCCGGCGCTAGCAGCCGAGCTCGACGGCGGCGGCTACGCCATGACCCCGCCGTTGCTCTCACCCGCGCAGTGCGCCGAGGTGGCGGGAATGTTCGAGGAGGACGCCCGGTTCCGCAGCACCGTCATCATGGCGCGGCACGCCTACGGTGAGGGCAGCTACCGGTACTTCGCCGATCCGCTCCCGCCGCTGGTGAAGACCTTGCGGGAGAGCTGCTACCCGCCCCTGGCGGCGATCGCCAACGGATGGGCGCAGCGGCTCGGTGAACGCCGGTTTCCCGGCACCCTCGACGGCCTGCTCGCCGAGTGTACGGCCCTGGGCCAGGACAAACCGACGCCGCTGGTGCTGCGCTACGGCCCGGGTGGTTACAACTGTCTGCACCAGGACGTCTACGGCGACCTGACGTTCCCGCTGCAGTTGCTGGTCATGCTCAGCAAGCCGGACGAGGACTTCACTGGCGGGGAAAGCGTGTTCGTCGAGCAGCGGCCGCGCCAGCAGTCCCGGCCCATGGTGGCCCGCCCTCGCCAGGGCCAAGCGGTGATCTTTCCCGTCCGGTACCGCCCCAGACAGGGCGCCCGCGGGGATCATCGGGTGCAGATGCGCCACGGGGTCAGCGCCGTGCACACCGGCCAGCGGTACGTGCTGGGCATCATCTTCCACAACGCCCGATGAGTAGGCGTACGTAGTAGCCGCCGGGAATCTCGGTAGTTGTCCCGGCTTGCCCCGATCAATTACGTACCACTACGGATTGCCACCGCAGCCTCGCCGTGTGCACCGTAGGTAGCGCGCCGCTCCCGGCACCGCCCGCCGGGCAGGCGCCTTACGTATCCGCAAACGGGGGGACGCCTTTTCCTAGGGGGATTTCATGTCTGATGCGATGAGCTTCGCCGAGATCGAAGACCAAACCGTGCAGCTACTGCCCGCTCGTACCGTGCTGTCGCTGCTGCCGGCCACTATCACCGGTCCGTACGGCGAGCCGGGCCAGGGTCAGCTCGCCAAGGCCCAACAGGCTACCGGCACGACCTGGATGGTGCTGTTCGGCTACGACCCGGCCGACCAGCCCAGCTGACCGGGATCGACCGCATTCAGCAGGCTCAGTGGGGTGGCCGAGCCTGGATAACCCCGCTGGGCCAGCTGAATGCGTTCTAACGTGGTGTTGTGGACGGCCTGGTTGAGGCGCATGCGGCGCTGGTGGCCGAGTTGCGGGAGCGGCTCGGCGTGGCCAGGTTGGGCGGGCCGCGTAACGCCCGGGAGCGCCACGTCGCGCGCGGCAAGATGTTGCCCCGAGACCGGGTCGAGCAGCTGCTGGATCCGTCGTCACCGTTTCTGGAGCTGTCCCCGCTGGCAGCTACCGGCATGTACGACGACGAGGCCCCCGCGGCCGGGATTATCACCGGCATCGGGCGGGTGTCCGGCCGGGAGTGCGTGATCGTCGCCAACGACGCCACCGTCAAGGGCGGCACCTACTACCCGATCACAGTCAAGAAGCACCTGCGCGCCCAGGAGGTGGCGCTGCAAAACCGGCTGCCGTGCCTCTACCTCGTCGACTCCGGCGGCGCTTACCTGCCCCAGCAGGATCAGGTCTTTCCCGATCGGGAGCACTTCGGTCGGATCTTCTACAACCAGGCGACGATGTCCGCGCTCGGCATCCCGCAGATTGCCGCGGTCATGGGCTCCTGCACCGCGGGCGGCGCGTACGTGCCGGCGATGTGCGACGAAGCGGTGATCGTCCGCAACCAGGGCACGATCTTCCTCGGCGGTCCGCCGCTGGTGCGCGCCGCCACCGGTGAAGTGGTCACCGCTGAGGAGCTCGGCGGCGCGGTGCTGCATTCGCGGGTGTCGGGAGTCACCGACCACCTCGCCGCCGACGACGCCCATGCGTTGCGGATCGTCCGCGGGATCGTGGCCACGCTCGGGCCCCGGCCGGCCAGGCCGTGGGACGTGATCGCCACCGAGGAGCCGGCCCTGGACGGGATCTACGGCGTGGTGCCGGTGGATCCCCGGACGCCCTACGACGTCCGTGAGGTGATCGACCGGATCGTCGACGCGAGCCGGTTGGCGGAGTTCAAGGCGGAGTACGGCAGCACGCTGGTCACCGGCTTCGCCCGGCTGCACGGCCACCCGATAGGCATCGTCGCCAACAACGGCATCCTGTTCAGCGAGTCGGCATTAAAGGGCGCGCATTTCATCGAATTGTGTGATCAGCGCGGCATCCCGCTGGTGTTCCTGCAGAACATCTCCGGTTTCATGGTGGGCCGGGAGTATGAGGCCGGCGGGATCGCCAAGCATGGCGCCAAGATGGTCACGGCGGTGGCCACCACCCGGGTGCCGAAGTTGACCGTCATTATCGGCGGCTCGTTCGGTGCGGGTAACTATTCGATGTGCGGCCGGGCGTACTCGCCGCGGTTCCTGTTCATGTGGCCCAACGCGCGGATCTCGGTGATGGGCGGGGAGCAGGCCGCCACGGTGCTCACCGCCGTCCGCGGCGCGCATGATCCAGAATCTAATGCGGCCATCGCCGAGCGCATCCGAGGCCAGTACGAGCACCAGGGTCACCCGTATTACTCGACCGCCCGGCTGTGGGACGACGGGGTGATCGACCCGGCAGATACCCGGATGGTGCTCGGGCTGGCGCTGTCGGCCTGTGCCAATGCGCCGCTGGAAGCCAGCCGGTTCGGTCTCTTTCGGATGTGAGCGGCGGGATGTTTCACACGGTGCTGGTAGCCAACCGCGGCGAGATCGCGGTTCGGGTGATCCGCACCCTGCGCGCGCTGGGCATCCGTTCCGTGGCCGTCTACAGCGACGCCGACGCCGGTGCCCGGCACGTGCGCGATGCGGATATCGCGGTCCGGCTCGGCCCGGCGCCGGCGGCGTTGTCTTATCTGTGCATCGAAGCCGTCCTGGACGCCGCAGCGCGCACCGGCGCGCAGGCCGTGCACCCCGGCTACGGCTTCCTGTCCGAAAATCCAGCCTTCGCCCGGGCCTGCACCGCGGCCGGCCTGGCCTTCATCGGCCCGCCCGCTGATGCCATCGAGCTGATGGGCGACAAGATTCGTGCCAAGGCAACCGTGGCCGCTGCGGGGGTTCCCGTGGTGCCCGGTAGTGCCGGCGCCGACGACGCCGTACTGGCTGCGGCTGCCGAGCTGATCGGCTACCCGGTGCTGCTCAAGCCGTCGGCCGGCGGTGGTGGCA
>DASQVU010000357.1:0-5628 GCA_035640615.1 Pseudonocardiaceae bacterium | reverse complement strand
GACTCCGCGGGCGCAGATCTGCTAATCAGGACCGTCCCGCCACCCCAACCGTGCAACCGCAAGGTCACTGGAGTGACCCAGTGTGCTAACGGCACCGGTGGCGCCATGGCGCCGACGGCCACCACGATCACGCTGGACTCCGCACCCGCTTCGCCGTTGGCCGCGCACACGGTGGAGACCTTGACGGCGACGATCAGACCCCTGCCGGCGGCCGGCTCGGTGCAATTCAAGGACGGATCGGGCGACATCGGTGGGCCGGTGGCCGTCTCCGGCGGGAGCGCCTCGACGACGACCATGTTGGCGCCCGGACGTTACTTGCTGACCGCGGTGTTCACACCCACGGACATGTCGGAGGCGAGCGCATCAACGTCACCGGCGGTGTCCGCTGCGGTCAGCGCGCCGCCTGGCGCGAAGCTCACCAAGACGACTTTCTTGGTCGTCCCGAGCGGGACGGTCCTCCAGGGCACCCCGGTGATCCTCGTCGCGCAGGTAACGCCCGCCGACGCCGCCGGCACCGTCCAATTCATGGACGGGGACACCGCGCTAGGCTCACCACGGCCGGTGTTCGGTGGGTTCGCGCTGACCGTCACGTCAAAGTTGGCGCCCGGTGCACATGCACTGACTGCTGTGTTCACCCCTGCCGCCCAGGCGGCTTTCGAACCCTCGGCGCCACCCCCGATGTCACTGACTGTCATCGGTCTACCGTAGGTGTTCGCTGATTTTGGGATCATCACGTGCACGATCGGGCACACTAAGTGATTCACCGGAATGCTCAAGAGGCAGTTCTGCGCAGAACGTCGTGTACCAATGCAAGAACGGATGCAATCGCATATCCTCGCGCTACCTGTTGGATCGCTCTGGCGGCAGACTGCTGCCGCGACCCCCCGGAGAGGTTTACAGATGCCGCAAGTCACGAACGGTATGCCAGGGCGCGCCGTGACGTGGAGAAAGAGCAGCCACAGCAACCCCAATGGCAACTGTGTGGAGTTGGCGGAGGTGTCAGGAGGCTTGATCGCTGTGCGCAACTCCCGGTACCCGGGCGGCCCCGCTCACACCTACCCCCGTGCCGCGATGGCCGTGTTTGTCAGCGCGGTGAAAGGCGACGAGTTCGACACAATGGCCGGGTGATCTTTTGTCCCGAGACGACGCAGCGGTCGCCGGGCTTTCGGGTGGTCGCCCCGCGGTCTATGGTGAGACCATCCGTAGTGCTTCACCCGTAGGAGGAATGGTGAGGGCGGCTCGGTCGGGTCAGGAACCGGCCCTAGGTCACATTCCGGTACGACCGCAGGGGCCGACCGCGCTGCGCATCGTGTTGGGCAATCAGCTACGTCAGCTCCGAGAAGCAGCCGGAATCACGGCTGGAGCAGCTGGTCACGCGATTCGGGCGTCCCATGCCAAGATCAGCCGCATGGAGCTTGGACGGGTCGGCTTCAAGGAGCGTGACGTGGCAGATCTGCTCACTCTCTATGGCATCACTGATGAGCAGGACCGTGGAGCGTTCCTGGCACTGGCCCGGCGGGCCAACGTGCCCGGCTGGTGGCATCACTACAGCGACATCCTGCCGCACTGGTTCGAGATGTACCTCGGCTTGGAGCAGGCCGCCTCGGTGATCCGCACCTACGAACCGCAGCTCGTGCCCGGCCTGTTGCAGACCGAGGATGGCGCCCGCGCCGTCATCCAGCTCGGCAACCCGGACGTGGCTTCCGCCGATATCGAGCGGCGGGTCGCACTGCGGATGAAACGCCAGCGGGTCCTCACCCAACCCGAAGCTCCCAACCTCTGGGCTGTGATCGATGAGGCTGCGCTATGGCGCCTGAACGGGCGCGCCGCGATGCGGAACCAGATGCAGCATCTGATCGATATGGCGGAGCTGCCTAACGTCACGCTGCAGGTCATGCCGTTCTACTCAGGTGCGCACGCGGCGGTCGGCGGCCCGTTCACGATCTTACGGTTCTCCGAACCAGATCTGCCGGACCTTGTTTACCTCGAACAACTGACCAGCGCGCTATACCTGGACAAGAACGAGGACGTCCAGCACTACCTGATGGTTATGGACCGCCTGTGTGTTCAGGCTAAGTCTCCCGCAGAGACGATCAGGTTCCTCAGCAGCACGCTCAAAGAGACCTGACGTCACGGCTTTCGGGCCAGGCCGCAGTACTGGTGTACCGCGGTGCGGATGCCGACTTCGCTGGGGTCTGGACGCCAGAACGAACAGGAAACCACGCCGGGCTCCAGCAGCTCGAGTCCGTCGAAAAGGCTGATGACCTGTTGGCGGGTGCGATGCCTGATCGGGGTGCCCCCGTTTTCGTTCCAATGCCGCATGGATGCATCCACTGCTTCGCCGTGGATTTCCGCGGTGGGATGGGAAATAGCCAGGTAACTGCCTGAAGGTAGGGCGCCCATGAGCCGCTTGACCACGGCGTGCGCCTCGGCGTCGTCGATGATGTAGTTGATGATGCCCAGCAGCATCAGCGCAACAGGTTGACTGAAGTCCAATGTTCGGGCTGCTTCGCGCAGGATCTTGTCCGGGTCGCGCACGTCGGCGTCCAGGTAGGCGGTGACGCCCTCTGACGTACTGGTCAGCAGGGCGCGGGCGTGTACCAGCACCAGCGGGTCGTTGTCGACATAAACGATGCGGCACTCGGGTGCAGTCGCTTGGGCCACCTCATGAGTGTTGTTCGCCGTCGGCAACCCGGTGCCGATATCCAGCAGCTGGCGGATCCCTTGCTCTCCGACCAGGTACCTGACGGCCCGGACGAGAAATCCCCGATCGGCACGAGCAGCGTCGCGCAGATCCGGATCGATGCCCAGAACTTGCTCACCGACGGCGCGATCGACCGGGTAGTTGTCCTTACCGCCCAGCAGCCAGTCCCAGAATCGAGCCGAATGCGGAACCGTGGTATCGATGCCCGGTGGGGGCGTACGTCCGGCCACGGATGAGCTGTCCGCCACGAGTCCTCTCCTACCCTGCGCGCCGGTCCCGACCTGACGTCACTGTAGCGCCGCGCAGGCGGCTCGGGCATTCTTCTCAAACGTGACCACGCCGTGCGATCAGGAAATTACGGTCAGCGTTTGGTTCCGCGTCCCGATCCCTGCTCATCCGCGCTGGGTTCCCGGTCAGGGGCCCGCAGGGTGATGTCGCTTTTTCGCTAGCTCCGCGCCCGGTCGGCGGGTGATGCTGAGGGTGTGGACCAGGACGTGGAGCGGTGCGTGCGAGCGGTGCAGTCCAAGGACGCGCGGTTCGATGGCTGGTTTTTCGTCGCGGTGATCACTACGGGCATCTACTGCCGGCCGAGTTGCCCGGTGGTGCCGCCCAAGGCGCACAACATGCGGTTCTATCCCAGCGCGGCGGCGGCGCAGCTGGCCGGGTTCCGCGCCTGCAAGCGGTGCCGGCCCGATGCCAGTCCGGGATCGCCGCAGTGGAACGAACGTGCTGACCTGGTTGCCCGGGCGATGCGGTTGATCGCCGATGGGGTGGTCGATCGGGAGGGCGTTGCCGGCCTGGCCGCCCGGCTGGGGTACAGCATCAGGCAGATCCAGCGGCAGTTGCTCGCCGAGCTGGGAGCCGGTCCGCTGGCGTTGGCGCGCGCGCAGCGCGCGCAGACCGCGCGGCTGCTGATCGAGACGAGCCGCCTGCCGATGAGCGACGTCGCCTTCGCGGCGGGCTTCGCCAGCGTGCGGTCGTTCAACGACACGGTGCGGGAGGTCTTCGCCCTGTCCCCGACGGAGCTGCGCACCCGTGCGGTCCGCAGGCACCGGCCCGCCACGTCCGGATCACTGGTTCTGCGCCTACCGTTTCGGGTGCCGCTGTGTCCGGACAACCTGTTCGGGCACCTTGCCGCAACCGCGATCCCCGGGGTGGAAGAGTGGCGTGACGGCGCGTACCGCCGTACCTTGCGGCTGCCACATGGGTACGGCATCGCGGCGCTGCGACCGCTACCTGATCACATCGAGTGCCGGTTGTCGTTAACCGACCTGCGGGATCTATCTACAGCCATCACCCGGTGCCGGTGGCTGCTCGACCTCGATGCGGACCCGGTTGCCGTCGACGAGCTGCTACGCCGCGACCCAGTGCTCGCTCCGCTGGTGGACAAGAATCCCGGCCGCCGGGTGCCCCGCACAGTGGACGCACCGGAGTTCGCGGTGCGGGCAGTGCTCGGGCAGCAGGTGTCCACCCAGGCGGCCCGCACGCACGCCGGGCGGTTGGTGGCCGCATACGGTGACCCGGTGAACGATCCCGCTGGAGGCCTGACCCACCTGTTCCCCGAGACGGCAACGCTGGCCGGGCTCGATCCGGGTGCACTCGCCCTACCTCAGGCCCGCCGCACCACGCTCACCAGCCTGGCCGGTGCGCTGGCCACCGGGGAGATCGACCTGAGCCCGGCCAGTGACTGGCAACAGGCCCGGGTTCAGCTCGCTCGCTTGCCGGGCGTGGGTCCCTGGACCATCGAGGTGATCTCGATGCGGGCACTGGGTGATCCGGACGCTTTCGTGGCGGCCGACCTGGGAGTCCGCCGCGCCGCCGGCGATCTCGGCCTTCCAGTCAGCGCCCAGGCGCTCAGCCGGCACGCCACCGCCTGGCGGCCCTGGCGGGCGTACGCCGTGCAGTACCTCTGGGCGTCCGGTGACCACGCCATCAACCGGTTACCAGCTTGAGGAGACAGATTCCGTGAAACATCAAGTAGATCGAGTACACACCGTGCTAGCCAGCCCCGTGGGCCCGCTCACCCTGGTAGCCCGCGACGGTGTCCTGTGCGGTCTTTATATGGATCTGCAGCGACACCGGCCGCTAGAGGA
The DNA here is from genome assembly GCA_035640615.1 of Pseudonocardiaceae bacterium. Taxonomy (GTDB): domain Bacteria; phylum Actinomycetota; class Actinomycetes; order Mycobacteriales; family Pseudonocardiaceae. Next base: position 831 of record DASQVU010000357.1, on the reverse strand, counting down.
GATGTTCGGGGCACCGGATCCAGCGCCGTTCACCGAGGTGATCAGCCAGCTGGAGCAGTATTTCGCCGCGCAACGAACCGACTTCGACGTTCCCCTGACGCTGGCCGGTACCCCGTTCCAGCGCAGCGTGTGGGCGGCGTTGCGCGAGATTCCCTACGGGGAGACGATGTCCTACAGCCAGCTCGCTGAACGCATCGGACGCCCCGGTGCCGCGCGGGCGGTCGGCCTGGCCAACGGCCGCAACCCCATCGGCATCATCGTGCCCTGCCACCGCGTCGTGGGCGCCACGGGCAGCCTCACCGGCTACGGCGGGGGCCTGTCGCGCAAGCGATACCTCCTCGACTTCGAGCACCGCAGCGCGCTCATGGCCGGCCGGCGAGGTGCTTGAGCATCCATGAGACCCCGCGCAGGCCGGTAGAAAGGTGCTTAAGCATCCATAAGACCGCGCCCTGGGATGGGGAGGTGAGTGTGGCGAGCGATGAGCTGCTCCAGCTGCCGTTCCCGCGACCTGACGTGCTGGATATCGCGCCGCTGTACCGGACCCTGCAAGCCAGCACGCCCATCACTGCGGTGCGCACTCCGGCCGGTGATGTGGCCTGGCTGGTCACCGGCTACGCGGAGGTCAAGGCGCTGCTCGCCGACCCCCGGCTCGGCCGCTCACACCCGCAGCCCGAGCGCGCCGCCCGGATCTCGCAGTCCGCAATTCTCGGTGGCCCCTCGGGCGACGCCGCCACCGAGGCTGCTGAGCACAGGATGATGCGCCGGCTGCTGGCCCCCGCGTTCTCGGCCCGTCGGATGCGCGTGCTGCGGGCGCACGTCGCCGAGCTGGTC
>DASQVU010000356.1:0-2525 GCA_035640615.1 Pseudonocardiaceae bacterium | reverse complement strand
TCGAGCAGCCGGCGCTCTCGGTCTACCCAACCGTGCAGCGCCCGCCGGCACCGGTTGCGTAGTTGCTGCAGCGCCGCGGTTTCCTCCGCGACGTCCGGCACCACACATTTGCCGGCGTCAGTGGGGGTCGAGCAGCGCTTGTCCGCGACGTGGTCGACCAGCGGGCTGTCCGGCTCGTGGCCGATCGCCGAGACCACCGGGGTGGTGCAGCGCGACACCGCGCGGCACAGCGCCTCATCGGAGAACGGCAGTAGATCCTCCACGCTGCCGCCGCCGCGGGCCAGCACGATCACCTCCACGACCGGATCCGCGTCGAGCGCGGCCAGTGCATCGATGATCTGGCTTACCGCGAGCGGCCCTTGCACTGCCACGTTGCACACCCGGAACTGCACGGCGGGCCAGCGGGCGGTGGCGTTGCTGAGCACGTCACGCTCGGCTGCGCTGCCGCGGCCGGTGATCAGCCCGACGCAGCCGGGCAGCAGCGGCAGCACCCGCTTGCGCCGGGGATCGAACAGCCCCTCGGCGTCCAGGATGCGCCGGAGCCGCTCGATACGAGCTAGCAACTCGCCGATCCCGATCGCACGGATCTCATCGACGCGCAGGCTCAGCGTGCTGCGGCCCAGGTGCAATGACGGCCTGCCGTGCACCACCACCCGACTGCCCTCCGCCAGCGGCACTTGCCGGTTTCGCACTAATGCGATCGCGCAGGTGAGCGTGATCGAGACGTCGGCCACTGGGTCGCGCAGGGTGAGAAACGCAGTGCCGGTACCCGGTTTGGCGCTGATCTGGGTGATTTGCCCCTCGACCCAGACCGCACCCAACCGATCGATCCACGCTGCGATCTTGCGTGCGACCGTCCGGACCGGCCAAGGTGTTTCCGGCGTCGTCGCGGCTGCGCTGTCGGTCATTCGGGATCCGGTCACTGCGAGCGGACGGTCGAGATCCGGTTCGACAGCAGCGTGACGAACGCCGGCCGATCCCGGTGGGCGTGCTCGTGCGCCAGCAGCACCTCGAGTTGGGGTAGGGACAGCCCGCGCAGCTTGGTTCTCAACTCTGCCAACGACATCTCGTCGTACCCGGCGAGCAGCTCGGACGGCCCGCCGGCGGCGGTCTCGCGGAGGCCGTCGGCGCTAGGGTGCGGGGGTGTCAAGGCTTGCGCGACATCGGCTTCGTCGACTTCGCCGCCCATCGCAACCTTATTGGGGGTCTTATCGGGGTGGGCTGCGCGAGCGACGAGGTCAGGTTCAGGCGGTTCATCCTCATCGAACCTGGCCCACGGCGCGGTGTCCTCGACGGGGCGCAACAGCGAGAACACCTGGTCGCCCTTGATCGCCAGCTCGGTGACCTGCTGCTGCACCCGCATGCCGACCTGCACGGCCCGGCTGGCAGCGGTCACAGGGAGATCGACGAGCTGCTCGGGGAACTTGCGCGCCTGCTCTACAGCCGTGACCACCAGGCCCATGGCGATGCGTACAGGCAAGGGTACGTGGCTCATGGTCGTCAAGCCTGCCCCAGCTAACCGGCTTCTGCCTACTCGGGCCGGCCCTGCGCAGAGCAGGCCGGTTTGCCAGGGCATTGCCAGAGCGTCGCCAGGGCCGCCCGTAGGGTAGACGCATGACCAAGCGTGTGCTGCTTGCCAGACCTCGGGGCTACTGCGCCGGGGTCGACCGTGCGGTGGCGACGGTAGAAAAGGCACTGGAGGCGTACGGGACGCCGGTGTATGTCCGCAAGCAGATCGTGCACAACCGGCATGTGGTGCAAAGCCTGGAAGACCGTGGCGTGATCTTCATCAATGACGCTGATGAGGCGCCCGCGGACGCCGTGGTGGTGTTCTCCGCGCATGGGATCTCCCCGCAAGTGCGGGAGCAGGCGGTGGCCCGCGGGTTGCGTACGATCGACGCCACCTGCCCGCTGGTCACCAAGGTGCATCAGGAAGTCAAGCGGTTCGCCCGGGATGGCTACGACATTCTGCTCATCGGTCACCAGGGTCACGAGGAAGTCGAGGGCACCGCGGGTGAGGCCCCCCAGCATGTCCAGCTCGTCGACGGCCCGCAAGCGGTGGATTCGGTCTCCGTGCGCGACCCCTCGCGGGTGGTCTGGCTGTCCCAGACCACGCTCTCGGTCGACGAGACCATGCACACCGTGGCGCGCCTGCGGGAACGGTTCCCCGAACTGGCCGACCCACCCAGTGACGACATCTGTTATGCGACCCAGAACCGGCAGGTAGCGGTGAAGGCAATGGCCCCCGACTGCGATCTCGTGCTCGTCGTGGGGTCGCGAAACTCGTCTAATTCGGTGCGCTTGGTGGAGGTTGCGCTAGATGCAGGGGCGCGTCGCGCCCATCTGGTGGACTATCCGGGCGAGATCGATCCACGCTGGCTAAACGGTGTCGAGACGGTCGGTGTCAGCAGCGGCGCTTCGGTACCCGAGCTGCTGGTGCAGGGAGTCTTGGATTATCTGGCCGGACGCGGGTTCGCCGAGGTACAGGAGATCGTCACTGCGGAGGAGAAGGTGGCGTTCTCGTT
>DASQVU010000355.1:0-2409 GCA_035640615.1 Pseudonocardiaceae bacterium | reverse complement strand
TTTCTGGATGGCAACAGTGAGGTGCTGGAGCACCTGGTGGGCGAGATGTATGCCCGCGGGTTGTCCACTCGCGATGTTGAGGACGCCTCCCGTGATGCGACCGGGTAGCTGCTGATCTCCAAGTCGGCCGTGTCGGAGATCACCGACCGGCTCTGGGAGGACTACCAGGCCTTCACCGCTCGGAATCTGTCCGACATCAGCGTGGAATACCTATTCGTCGATGCGGTGTTTGAGTCGCTGCGTCGCCACGGGGCCAAGGAGGCGGTGCTGGTGGGCTGGTGCATCGCCAGTGATGGGCGTAAGCATCTGCTGCACGTGGCGGTGGGCAACAAGGAATCCCAGGCGTGCTGGACGGAGTTTTTCCGCAGCATGCTGGGCCGGGGGATGCGCGCACCGACCACCGTCACTTCCGGCGCACCGGGACTGATCAACGCCATCACGGCGTGCTTGCCGGGCAGCATCCGGATCAGGTGCTGGTTTCACCGGCTGGGCAACATCCGCGCCAAGCTCCCCGACGAAACCGCCGGCGAGGTGTTGACGCATCTCTACGCGGTGCATGACGCGCCCACGCTGGATGCCGCCCGCGCGGCGGCCGACCGGTTTGTCAACACCCACAGCCGGCAGTACCCGCGGCGGTGGCCTGCTTTTGCGACGACCTGGACGCGCTGCTGGCCATCCATCGGGTGCCGGTGCGCCATCGCATCCGGGTGCGCACCACCAATCTGGCCGAGCGCAGCTTCGTCGAGGAACGCCGCCGCACCAAAGTGATCCCGCGCTTCCCCCACGAACAAGCCGCCATGAAACTCGTGTTCGCCACCATGATCCGTGCCGCCGACCGCTGGTGCCGTGTGTCGATCAGCGACCTGGAACGCCACCAACTAAGGCTGCTGCGCGCCGAGCTGGGACTCGACCCGCCACCGGCGAACACCAATGACCGCAAGACCAACCAACACAAAGACGCCGCATGATCAGCAGGCCACACATTTACAGGACGCTCAGGACTTGACCCACGTCGTCGTCGCTGATCACCGCGATGGGCACTCGGCAGCGAAGTTCAGCGAGAGCTCTTCTTCTCTCACGGATCCTCCATCGGCACGTCACTGACCGGGTGAAGTGATCTGGCAGGGCAGGGCTGATTCAGGAGCAAGTCGGTGTCGGGGGTGGGGGCAGTGCGGGCATCGTTTGGGGCAGTGAGCACGTCGCCGTGGACGGCGGCGAACATGCCGGCGGTGTCATCGGTGACGACACAGCGCCCGTCGCCCTTGGCGGTCAGGGTGAGTCGGCCGAGTTCGTCGAGGGGGTAGACGCGGGACCTGTGATGTTGACGACGCCGTTCAGAGGGCCGCCTGCGGCGACTTCGCGACAACGCTGGCGACATCCCGTGGCGGCGATCGGCTGGATGGGCGTGCGTGGCAGGCGGACGGTGTCGCCGTCGGTGGTCATGGACAGCTTGTGGGTGCGGGCGGTGGCGCATCCCTGGCAGCGTGGGGTGGATGACACGCAGCGCTAGGTGGGTCGCGGCAAACTTCGACCGGCGCGCGCCACGCTATGACCAGAGCACGATGCACCGCTGGCAGGCCGAACAGGCCGTGAAGTTTCTCGCGCCGGCGCCGGGCCAACGGATTCTTGATGTCGCCACCGGGACGGGGCTGGCGGCGCGGGCGGCCGCGGCCCGGCTGGGCTCACCTGGCGCGGTGATCGGCGTAGACATCTCGGCCGGGATGCTGCGGCAGGCGCAGCAGGCCGCTGGCGAGCGTCGGTGCTGGTTTGTGCGGGCCGATGCCGCCGCGGCGCCGTTTCCGGCAGAAGTATTTGACGCGGTGCTCTGCGTGGCCGCGGTGCCCTATTTCTCCGACCTGGTGGGAGCGCTGCGGGAGTGGCGCCGCGTGTGCCGCCCGCAGGCTCAGGCGGTGGTGACCGTCCCGGCGGTCGATGGGATTCCCCCGTGGCGGGCGCTGCGTCAGGCCGCCGTCGGCGAAGGTCTCCCGTTAGCTGATCCCAGCGGCCCGCTTGCCGATTCCCAGCAGCGGGTGCGGGCCCTCGCCGCGGCTGGCTGGGCCTGTAATCAGATCCGTGAGGTGGTCTTCGAGCAGCCTCGCGAGGACCCGCAGGCCGGGTTCAGGCGGATCGTGGATTCGGGCCTCGTCGAGCCGCTGCGGACCGCGTCCACGCAGGTCCGACAGCGGGTCTGGGCACGCTTCGAGACCCTATATCGCACCGTGTCCATCGAGGTACACCGGACGCTGCTGCTGCGACTGGCCGTGCCCAGCATGACCGGGCGCTCGTAGCATGCCTTCCCCGAATGTTTCGCTTTCCTACCAGCGGTGACCTCGCCACTCATGCGGGCATTGGCCGTTCCACCGCCAGGAAAAATCCTCGCTGCATGGGCCAGCGAGGGCAGCGTCACCC
>DASQVU010000354.1:0-6071 GCA_035640615.1 Pseudonocardiaceae bacterium | reverse complement strand
CAGTTATCCGCTGAACGCGGTGGGGATCCGCAGCGCCCCGGCAAGCGCCACCCGCTGGACGCGCTGATGTGGCGTACCGCCCGGGAAGGCGAGCCATCCTGGGACTCTGAGCTGGGTCCGGGACGTCCCGGCTGGCATGTGGAGTGCTGCGCCATCGGACTCAACCGGTTGGGCATGGGCTTCGACGTCCAAGGCGGCGGTTCGGATCTTATCTTTCCGCACCATGAATTCTCCGCTGCCCACGCCGAGGCGCTCACCGGCGAATACCCGATGGCCCGGCACTACGTGCACACCGGCATGATCGGTCTAAACGGCGAGAAGATGTCCAAGTCGAAGGGCAATCTGGTTTTTGTTTCCCGGCTGCGGGCCGACCAGGTGGACCCGATGGCGCTGCGGCTGGCGTTGTTCTCCAACCACTACCGCACCGACCGCTGCTGGAACACCGGGATGCTCGACGAGGCGGTAACCCGCTTAAGCCGCTGGCGGCAGGCCGTTGCGGTGCCCGCCGGAGTGCCGGCGCAGGAGACCGTGCGCCGCTTGCGCGCCCACCTGGCTGACGATCTAGACACCCTTGGTGCCCTGGCCGCGGTCGACACGTGGGTCAGCGAGACGCTCACCCACCGAAGTCCCGATACGCACGCCCCCGCGCTGGTGCGGACGGCAGTCGATGCCTTGCTGGGCGTCGCACTGTAATGACAGTGCCGCAGCTACCCGATGGCCAGCGCGCTTCGCTCGCCGATGTCGTTCCCTCACTGCTGGCTAGTCTGGGAGTTGTCGGGTTCACCAATGAGTTGCCGCTGCACCCGGCGCGCGGCGTTTGCCTGCTGCTGGTGGATGGTCTCGGGTGGCACGCGTTGCAGGAGCACTCCACCGAGGCCCCGTTCCTGACGTCGTTGGCCGAGGGCCGGCAGCCGATCACGGCCGGGTTCCCCGCGACAACGGCCGCCGGCGTGGCCGCGGTTGGCACGGGTATGCCGGCGGGTCAGCATGGAATCGTCGGCTTTTCCTTCGCCGTTGCGGACGGCGTACTCATCAACGCGTTGAGCTGGCACACCCACGGCGGCGGCCACCGGGTTGATCTGCGCGAACGGTTCGTGCCCGAGGACATCCAGCCGCGACCCACCGCCTTGGAGCGCGCCGCAGCCGCGGGAGTGCAGGTGACCCTAGCCGTTCCCGAGGCGCATCGGGGTTCGGGTTTGAACCGCGCGGCGCTGCGTGGGGGCGAGATGAAGGCGGTCCATGCGCTGGGGGATCTGGCGGGTAACGCGTTGGCAGCGGTATCCGGCAGCGAGCGAACGTTCTGCTATGCGTATCACGGTGACCTGGATCTGCTCGGCCACGTGTACGGCGTCGGATCGCTGCCGTGGCGGTTGCAGCTTCGCCACGTCGACCGGCTGGCGGCCACCATCGCCGAAGGCCTTCCGCCCGGCGTCCAGCTTGTGGTGATCGCAGACCACGGCATGGTGACCGTGCCCGAGGAAGGCAGGCTCGACTTCGATACCGAGCCAGCGCTGCAGGCCGGTGTGCGACTGCTGGGCGGAGATCCGCGCGCCCGGTACGTCTACACGGAGCCGGGCGCCACCGCCGACGTGCTGGCAAGGTGGCGGGCTGTGATCGGAGATCGAGCGTGGATCCTCACCCGCGACGAGGCGATCGAAGCGGGATGGTTTGGTCCCGCCGTCGAGCACTGCATCCGTGATCGCATCGGCGACATCATCGTCGCTGCTCGCACAGAGTGCGCCGTTATCCGATCCCAGGCCACACCGAGACTAAGCCAGCTGGTCGGTCACCACGGTTCCCTGACGGACGCTGAACAGCTGGTACCGCTCCTCTGCTACCACCCAGGCTGATTGAACGGCTCACACCAGCTCCCCGCGAACGGCGGCCCGCAGTGCCACCTACGGGTATTCACGCCCGCCAGGGCGGCGGCGGCGCAGATATCGCTCGAAGTCTGCGGCGATAGCGTCGCCGCTGGCCTCCTGCAAAGTGAGCTCGGTGTCGCCGCGTTCCTCCAGCGCCCGCACGTAGCTGGCGACCTCGTCGTCCTCGTCGGCCATCTCGCTGACGGTCGCCTCCCATTCCTCGGACTCTTCGGGCAGCGCACCGAGTGGAACCTCGAGGTCGAGCACTTCCTCCACGCGGTGCAGCAGCGCCAAGGTGGCCTTGGGGGAGGGCGGTGCGGAGACGTAGTGCGGCACCGCGGCCCAGAACGAGATGGCCGGGACACCGGCTCGCACACATGCATCCTGGAAAACTCCCACGATGCCGGTGGGTCCCTCGTACTTTGAGCGTTCCAGCTGGAAGCGGGCGGCCGAGGCGGCGTCGTAAGAGGTGCCGGTGACGGGCACCGGGCGGGTATGCGGGGTATCGGCGAGCAGCGCTCCCAACGTCACCACACTGGTGATTCCCAGGTCCATGACATAGCGCAGCAGCTCGTTACAAAACGATCGCCAGCGCATGTTCGGCTCGATGCCGTGCACCAGCACCACGTCGAAGTCGGCTCCGGGTGGGCGGCACATCGATAGGCGGGTGGTAGGCCAGTCAATACGTCGCGTGATGCCGTCCACCAGTTTGGTGGTGGGTCTGGTGACCTGGAAATCGTAATAGTCTTCGGGGTCCAGCTCAGCCAGGGGTTTTGCATCCCAGCTCAGCTGGAGGTGCTCGATCGCAGTGCTCGCAGCGTCCCCGGCGTCATTCCAGCCCTCGAACGCGGCCACCAGCACCGGCGAGGTGAGCTGGGGCAGCGGCGATCGGCGGGCGGCCGAGTCGCTGCCGGAGTGGTCCGGATAGGTCACCGCGCTAGCCTACGGCTCCTGAGCCGCGCTGGCCGTGCCGCAATACTCGGCAATTCCCGACGGCACCCAAAATCGCTGCTTTAGGCTGGGTCGCATGGCCTCCTCATCGCTGCTCGACGTCCTGGCGCGCCGTGTTGTGGTCGCTGATGGCGCGATGGGCACGATGTTGCAGTCAGTAGCCCTAACCCTGGATGACTTCGCGGGGCTGGAGGGCTGCAATGAAATTCTCAACGTCACCCGCCCGGATGTCGTCTGTGCGGTGCACCGCGGCTACCTGGAGGCGGGTGCCGACGCGGTCGAGTCCAACACATTCGGCGCCAATCTGGCCAATCTCGCGGAATACGGCATCGCCGATCGGATCCGGGAACTAGCCGAGGTGGGTGCCAGCTTAGCCCGCCAGGTAGCAGACGAGTTCGCCGAGCCGCAGCGCCCCCGGTTCGTGCTCGGATCGGTAGGGCCCGGTACCAAACTGCCCACCCTGGGGCACATCGGTTTCGCCGAGTTGCGTGACGCCTACGTCGAGCAGGTACGGGGCCTGCTCGCGGGCGGAGTCGATGCAGTGCTGGTGGAAACCAGCCAGGATCTGCTGCAGTGCAAGGCCGCCGTGATCGCCGCCCGCCGTGCCATGGCCGCCGAGAGCCGGCATGTCCCGATCATCGCCCAGGTCACCGTGGAGACCACTGGCACCATGCTGCTGGGTACCGAGATCGGCGCCGCGCTCACCGCGCTGGAACCCCTGGGCATTGACCTGATCGGGCTGAACTGTGCCACCGGACCGGCGGAGATGAGCGAGCACCTGCGCCAGCTGGCGAAATATTCACGGATCCCGCTGTCGGTGATGCCCAACGCTGGCCTGCCCGAGCTTCGCACGGGTGGGGCGGTGTACCCGCTGACACCCGAGAAGTTGGCCACCGCGCTGGCCGGCTTCGTCACCGAGTTCGGCGTGCGGCTGGTCGGTGGGTGCTGTGGCACCACCCGCGAACACATCGCCGCGGTGGTGCAGGCAGTCACCGGCCTGATCCCTCGGCAGCGGCGGCCGCGGCCCGATCCAGGCGTCTCGTCGCTCTACGCTGCAGTTCCATTCCGCCAGGACGCCAGCGTTTTGATGGTCGGCGAGCGGACCAACGCGAACGGATCGAAGGCGTTTCGGGAGGCGCTGCTTGCCGAGCGCTTCGACGATTGCGTGCAGATCGCGCGCAGCCAGACGCGTGACGGCGCGCACCTGATCGACCTGTGCGTGGACTATGTCGGCCGCGATGGCGCGGCGGACATGGCTGCGCTGGCCGGGCGGCTGGCTACCGCGTCGACCCTGCCGATCATGCTCGACTCCACCGAGCCTGCGGTACTGCGCGCCGGGCTGGAGCGACTCGGCGGGCGGTGTGCGGTCAACTCGGTGAACTACGAGGACGGTGACGGGCCGGATTCGCGCTACCAGCGAGTCATGCAGCTGGTCCAGGAGCACGGTGCCGCGGTGGTGGCGCTGTGCATCGACGAGCAGGGGCAGGCCCGCACCGCGGAATGGAAGGTCCGGGTGGCCTCCCGGCTGATCGACGACCTGACCACTACCTGGGGCATGCGGGCCTGCGACGTCATCGTGGACTGCCTGACCTTTCCGATCTCCACCGGCCAGGAAGAAACTCGTCGTGATGCGCTGGAAACCATCGAAGCGATCCGCGAGGTCAAGCGGCGCTACCCGGAGGCGCAGACCATCCTCGGGGTCTCGAATGTGTCTTTCGGGCTCAACCCAGCGGCTCGCCAGGTACTCAACTCGGTCTTTCTGCACGAGTGTGTGCAGGCGGGGTTGGACACCGCGATCGTGCACCCTTCGAAGATCATTCCGATGGCCCGGATCCCGGACGAGCAGCGTGCCGTGGCGCTCGATCTGGTGTACGACCGGCGGCGCAACGGCTACGACCCGCTGCAGCAGTTGATGGGGCTGTTCGAGGGCGTGACGGCCTCGTCATCGAGGAAATCCCACGCTGAAGAACTTGCCGCGCTGCCGCTGTTCGAGCGGCTGGAGCGCCGTATCGTCGGCGGCGAGCGCGAGGGGCTGTTCGAGGACCTCGATGCAGCCCTGGAACAGCGGCCCGCGCTGCAGATCATCAATGACACCCTGCTATCGGGCATGCGCACCGTGGGGGAGCTGTTCGGGTCGGGGCAGATGCAGCTGCCATTTGTGCTGCAGTCAGCGGAGGTGATGAAGGCCTCGGTGGCGCACCTAGAACCTCACATGGAGCGATCCGACGACGACGCTGGGACGAAGGGCCGGCTGGTGCTGGCCACGGTCAAGGGTGACGTCCATGACATCGGTAAGAACCTGGTCGACATCATCCTGTCCAACAACGGGTACGAGGTGATCAACCTCGGTATCAAGCAGCCGATCAGCACTATCTTGGAGGCCGCTGCGGATCACCGCGCGGACGCCATCGGAATGTCGGGCCTTCTGGTCAAATCCACGGTGATCATGAAGGAGAACCTGGAGGAGATGAACTCCCGTGGTCGCTCCAACATCCCGGTGCTGCTCGGCGGGGCGGCGCTGACCCGCGCCTACGTGGAAAACGACCTCGCCGAGCTCTACGCCGGGGAGGTTCGCTACGCCCGGGACGCCTTCGAGGGCCTGCGGCTGATGGACTCGATCATGGCCAGGAAGCGGGGCGGCACGGTCGTAGCCGACCCGGGGGAACAAGCCAAGGCCGCTGAGCGCAAGGCCCGCCGGGAGCGGTCGCTGCGCATCGCCCAGGCGCGCCGGGCCCGGGAAGCCGACGCCGGGGAGCCGGTCCCGGCGCGTTCGGACGTGGCGACTGATGTACCGATTCCCACCCCGCCGTTTTGGGGTTCCCGGGTGGTCAAGGGCATTCCGGTGGCCGAGTTCGCGGCGCTACTCGACGAGCGGGCCACCTTCCTCGGACAGTGGGGCCTGCGCGGGTCTCGAAGCAAGGACGGCCCCTCGTACGAGGAGCTGGTGGAGGCGGAAGGCCGGCCCCGGTTGCGCTACTGGCTGGACCGGCTGACCACCGAAGGGGTGCTCGCGCATGCCGCGGTGGTCTACGGCTACTTTCCGGCGGTCGCAGACGCCGACGCGCTAATCGTACTCACCGAACCCCGCCCGGATGCCGCTGAGCGGTTTCGCTTCGTCTTTCCCCGCCAGCGCCGCGATCGCCGGCTGTGCCTGGCAGATTTCTACCGGCCACGGCCCGCCGCGTTGGCCGCCGGCGAGGTGGACGTGCTGCCATTGCAGCTGGTCACGATGGGCCAGCCGATCGCCGACTATGCCGC
>DASQVU010000353.1:0-2110 GCA_035640615.1 Pseudonocardiaceae bacterium | reverse complement strand
AGCGCCTCCGCAGCTCCCAGCTTGCGCTGGTTGTCCGGGTCGGACAGGTCATACCGGGCCGGTAGGCGCTCGGCGCGCCTTGAGGTCGGTGCCGGGCGGCCTTTGCGGTAGCGGCCGGTAAGCCATCCACCGGCCAGCGGGCTCCACGACAGGACACCCATCCCGTAGCGCTGGGCCACCGGCAGCACGTCCGCCTCGATGCCGCGGACCAGCATCGAGTACGGCGGCTGCTCGGTGACGAACCGACCCAGCGCCCGATCCCGCGCTGTGCACTGCGCCTCGACGATCTCCTCGGCGGGGAACGTCGAGGAACCAAATGCGCGGATTTTGCCCTGGCGCTGCAGGTCGGTCAGCGCCGAGAGGGTCTCCTCCACCGCGGTGTCCGGGTCCGGCCGATGCACCTGGTACAGGTCGATCCAGTCCGTATCGAGACGGCGCAGGCTGTTGTCCACTTCCTGGACGATCCAGCGCCGGGAGTTGCCGCGCTTGTTCGGATCACTACCAGGTTGGGTCCCCGCTGGATCCATGGCGAAGTGGACCTTCGTCGCCAGGATCACCTCGTCGCGCCGGCCGTTGGCGAGCGCTTTGCCAACAATGACCTCCGACTCGCCCTGGGAGTACACATCGGCGGTGTCGATGAAGTTGATTCCGGCATCCAGCGCGCGGTGGATAATTTTGATCGAGGTGTCGTGGTCCGGTTCGCCCCACGCACCGAACATCATCGCTCCCAAGCACAGTGGGCTGACCTGCATACCGGTACGACCAAGGCTGCGGTAATCCATACCTCGACCGTAATCGCGGGGGTTCCCGCCTGCCGGTCCCGGGTGCCGGATCCTCCCGGGTCTACGGAGGGCGTGGGACCCTCTGAGGATGATCCACACCTGGGGCTGGTTTCTTCCAAGTCATGGCTCCCTGCGGCTGCCCCACGCGCGATGAGTAGAGGCGTCCAAATCCGGGTCCGGTCGCCTGTCCCGGGTCGATCTCCCCGGCATGCGGTGCCACACCCGCTTGTGGGCAATGCCGACACGGCACCAAGAGACGCCCCGGAACGCACTATTTTGCCGCTTATCGTGCGTCCGACGAAGGCACTCTTCTGCCGCTGATGCCGTGCGGGCGCCAGCGGTATCGCAGAGACGGCAGTCCGGCGGCCGCTGGTCACTGTGCAGCCTGCCATGCTGTCCGCATGCTGGCCCATCAACTGCTGGTCGTCACCACCGACCACCTCATGGCGGCGGGAGTTCTCCAGACTTTGCGCCGCGCTGTAGTCGCCTTCCTCGCCGTAGTCTTTGCGATCGGCCTGCTGACCGGTGGCACGGTGGGATTCTTCCTCGGACGGGCGGCGGGCCGGCGAGGATGACCTGATCTTTAAAAATCAGCACTTCGTCACCTGGCTGTCTTGACACTCGGCGCCCCTTAACGCTGCGGCGGCGCTGCTGATTCGCGCGATCCATACGCACCACCGAGCTCACCGGCGAAGCTCCTCAATGAGCCCATCCGATAGCGTGGTCCTCCAGCGTTGTCGCGAGCGAGCCTGGTCCCGTCCGCCTACCCGGAGACAGACGCAGCGGAACGTCCGCACATGCCGCTGTGTGCACGTTGAACGCCGGACGCGGACGGCACCTTCTGCGCCCGGTTGCTGGTGACTGGACCAGTAATCGCTGGCGAACAGCTCGCCAGGTTCGACGGCCGCTGACTGATCAGTGACGGCCTGGTGATCATTACCATCGCGTCTGTCCGACCATAGCTATAGCTATGTAGACGTGTCGTCGGCTGCGCTAAATGAGGATCACGCGTCAGGCTCGTCGGTGCCGCGCTTGCTTGCGTGCCCGACCGTGGTGGGTGCCGCTGCGGAGCTGGTCGCTTTGCCCTGCTCGCACGCCGCGGTGAGTTGTTACGCCGATGGTGCGCTTTGTGCTGTTTTCGTGCTCGCGTGCCGAGGGTTCGCCATGCAGCTGCCGGCTGTCTCGACGATCCACCGCAACGAACTCCAGGGCGTGGGCATCCGGGGAGTTGGTGTTGTTGGGGAGGTGATAGATGTGGCGCGAGCAGCGGGTGGCGCGGAGAAATTCTGGTGAGGAACAGGCGTGACGGAGCCGTTTCGTGGGTCGGT
>DASQVU010000352.1:0-2197 GCA_035640615.1 Pseudonocardiaceae bacterium | reverse complement strand
TGCGGTGCACTTGCCGACTCAGGAGACAGTGATCCCCGGAGGTTGGTGTCAGGGTCCACCCATGGGCTTCCGTGGTTGCTGCGGGTGGACGCGGTGAGCGCCGCGGAGGTGAATGCAAACGTGACCGATAGCGCTGTGTTTGGCCGTTTTCTGGCGGCAGTGGCGCGCATTGAGCAGCTGCGCCGCCGGGGCGCGCCACCCGAGGAGCTGGACCAGGCGGTGGTGCGTCAGCTGATCGCCCTCCTTGAGGCGCTTGACGACAGCCATGACATGTCTGGGAAGCCGCGCTGATGGCCGGGTGTGCAAGACAGCGCCGCGGAATAACAGAACACGAAAACAACAGTCCGGAAAACGCAGGGCCGGTGCCGGCGGTCCCGAAGGGTCACGCTGAGCAGAGTGAGTGAGATCAACGTGGAGGGCAGCGTTCGGGATTTCTGGGCAACCAGGCCGCGTCGGCGGTCCAGCGACCGCAAGATCGCCGGAGTCGCCGCGGCGATCGCGCGTCGGTATGCCATCGATCCGGTGCTGGTTCGGGTGGCATTTGTGGTGACCGCTACTTGGGGTGGTCTGGGACTGCTGTTGTACCTGCTGGGCTGGCTGGTGCTCCCCGCGGAGGGGAATCAACCCTCCGCGGAAAGTGTGGTCGGGCGCGGCCGCAGAGCGATGTCCGCAGTACTCACAATCGTGTTCGTGCTGCTGATCCTGATTGCCTGGGCTGTGCTCGGTGTGTTGAATGGATCAAATATCATCGGCCTTGCCGTGACGTTGGGTGCACTTTTTTGCTCCATCGCTCACGGGCCCGGTTAGGCGAGATCCCCGGCTCGCGTCCTGCCGGGGCACCGCAGCGATCCGATACGGCGCCAGCTATCACCGCCCCAGCCAGCACGGCCGAGGATTCACAGCGGAATGGTCCACCCGCGGGGGACCCGCTGGGTGCCGCACCGTTCGCCTGGAACTTACCCGAACCTTCAGCGCAGCCCGAGCCGACCACCCCGCCACAGGGCGCCCACTGGAAGCTCACCCCGATCATGCTCGGGCTCGCAGTACTGGCTGGCGGCATCGCGCGGGCGTCCGCACCGGCGCTATCAGCGGTCCAGATCGCCGCCATGTTGCTGGGTGTGGTGGGAATCGGTCTGGTGGCTGGCGCATTCACGCAAGGCGGCCGGGGACTCATTTTCGTGGCCATACCTCTGGCCGTACTGATCTGGATCATCAGTGCGGTTCCGGAGGCCGGCTTCAAGGTCGGCAGCAGTCATTGGGAGCCGGCCACGGCCGCTCAGGTGCAGCCGCGCTATTCAGTCACGCTCGGTAATAGTGATTTGGATCTTACTAGGTTGCGGTTGACCGATGGCCAGACCGTGAAGACCAGCGTTGCGGTGAGCGTTGGTCAGACGCGCGTCTACCTGCCACCGAACGTCGATGCCCAGGTGAGCTGCCAGACCAAGTTTGGTGACATCGATTGCCTCGGTCACAGCGACCCTGAAGGAGATCCGCCACGGGTGGCCGTGACCGACAATGGATCCGACGGTCCCGGCGGCGGCAAACTGATCCTGGACGTGCATTCCGGCATCGGCCAGATCCACGTGAATCGCGGATCATCACCGCGCTGACTGCGCAACGTGGGCCAGACTTGCTCACTCTCATCGTCGGATTGACCCTTCGTTACAGCACGTGATGGCTGTTGTACTCGCATTGGAAGGTGGGCCCAAGAGTTGTACATGAAGACGCGTTGGCGGTGCTCGTCCTCAAGCAAGCCAGGTAGCGCATCGACGGATGAGGGCGCTTGTGCCAGCGCGCCAGCGTCGACGCGGTGCGATCGTTGGAGACATAAAACGGCGAGCCCCTGACCGAGCGACGCCAGTCGGGTCGAAACTGCCGCGGTTGACTCCTAGGCCGTCGCGGATGTCAAAGAGTGAATTCCCGGTGTGTCCACAACAGTGCCTCTGTGCCAAGTAGATCTTGTGGGTTGGTAGGTCGGTGTTGGCGGGTTCGTGAAGTGACTCACCGACGAGTCGGTGACGAGGACCTGAGCCGCCGGCCGCAAGCGGGAGCATGGACTGACAACCCTTATGTGAGCCAGCCGTGGGAGCGAAAGGGACCTGACCGCTACGCCCTCTGCTAGGACAAACTCCTGTAATGCGGTCGTTACCAACCGTTCGTGCTCGTGCGATGGCGTAGTGGTCTCAACGGTGGTTAC